>JBDSEX010000130.1:0-3362 GCA_039919835.1 Luteimonas sp. | reverse complement strand
TGGCATTGACCAACAACGGCGTGTTCTCGCACTGCCTGCCGCTGCGCCGCAACGTCAAAGCGACGGACGCAGTGATGGATTCACCGAACTGCATTGCAATCAACGAAGCAGAGAATCGCCTGCACGTGCAGAAGGCAGTGATGGCTGCCCTGGTGTCGTAGGGTTGGCCTCGACTTTCTTCAACTCAAAGTGATGCCCGTTCTACACCCCCTTGCGGATAACGAAATGAGCCAGAAAAACATCGTCCTCGCCTTTTCCGGCGGACTCGACACAAGCTTCTGCGTGCCCTACCTGCAGGAACGTGGCTGGAACGTCCACACCGTATTTGCCGACACCGGCGGCGTCGATGCGGAAGAGCGCGCCTTCATCGAAGCGCGGGCTGCCGAACTAGGCGTGGCGAGCCACGTCACCATCGACGGCGGTCCTGCGATCTGGGATGGCTTCGTCAAACCCTTCGTGTGGGCGGGGGAGGGGTACCAGGGGCAGTATCCGTTGCTGGTGTCGGACCGCTACCTGATCGTCGACGCCGCGCTTGCACGCGCCAGCGATCTTGGTACCAAGGCTATTGCGCACGGGTGCACCGGCATGGGCAACGACCAGGTGCGCTTCGACCTGGCGGTGAAGGCGAGCGGCGATTACGAGATCGTCGCACCGATACGCGAAATCCAGAAGGAACATACGGAGGTGCGCGCGTACGAGCAGGCGTATCTCGAAGAACGCGGCTTCGGCGTGCGCGCGAAGCAGAAGGCATACACGATCAACGAGAACCTGCTCGGCCTGACCCTGTCGGGAGGCGAAGTCGATCGGTGGGAGGCCCCCGGCGGCGGCGCGCGCGGCTGGTGTGCTGCGCGCGAGCATTGGCCGAGCCAGCCGCTCCGGGTGACGTTGCGGTTCGTGCAAGGCGAGGCGGTGGCGCTGGACGGCGAATCGATGCCAGGCGCGCAGTTGCTGGCCAGGCTCAATGCATTGTTCGCGGCCTATGGCGTCGGCCGCGGCATGTACACCGGCGACACGACCATCGGCCTGAAGGGTCGCATCGTCTACGAAGCGCCCGGGCTGACTGCTTTGCTGGTCGCGCATCGCGCGCTCGAGGAATCGGTGCTGACCAAGCAGCAGAACCGCTTCAAGCCGGATGTCGCGCGCAAGTGGGTGGAGCTGGTGTACGAAGGCTTCTTCCATGATCCGCTGAAGACCGATCTCGAAGCATTCCTTGCGTCGTCGCAGCAAATGGTCAATGGCGAGGTCGTGCTGGAAACGCAGGGAGCGCGCGTCGATGCCGTGGCCGTCGCATCGCCGCACATTCTCAACGCAAAGGGCGCGACCTATGCGCAGTCGGCGGACTGGGGCGTGGCGGAGGCGGAAGGGTTCATCCGGTTGTATGGGATGAGCTCGACGCTGTGGGCACAGATCAACCGCAAGTGAAAGTCTGACAAGAGGCTTACCGTCAACATGCTGCAATCGGTTCTCAAGCACCTCGAAGCTCTGGTCGCGTTCGACACGCGCAATCCGCCGCGCACGATCGGGACCGAAGGCATCTTCGACTACATACGCGTGCGGTTGCCCGATTTTCGCGTGGAGGTGGTAGACCACGGCGCTGGTGCGGTGTCGCTGTTCGCCGTGCGTGGCGCGCCGCATCGGTTGTTCAACGTGCACCTGGATACAGTACCGGATTCACCTGCGTGGTCGGCAAGCCCGCACGTATTGCGCGTGGGCGACGACCGCGCCATCGGGCTTGGCGCCTGCGACATCAAGGGCGCGGCGGCGGGATTGCTTGCGGCCGCGGCGCAGACCACCGGCGACGCCGCGTTCCTGTTCACCAGCGACGAGGAAGCCAACGATCCACGCTGCATCGCCACGTTCCTGCGACGTGATCATGGGTTCAGCGAGGTGCTTGTCGCGGAACCCACGCAGTGCGAGGCGGTACTCGCCCATCGGGGCATCAGTTCGGTGGCGCTGAAATTCACCGGCTCAGCCGGACATGCGTCCAGCGCGGAAGCGATGCAGGCCAGCGCGCTGCATCGAGCGATGCGCTGGGGTACGCGCGCGCTGGATTTCGTCGAATCGGAATCCCACCGTCGTTTTGGCGGGCTCACCGGTTTGCGCTTCAACATCGGGCGCGTCGAAGGCGGGATCAAAGCCAACGTCATCGCACCGGAGGCTGAAGTCCGTTTCGGGTTCCGCCCGCTGCCCTCGCAGGATTTCGAGGCGTTGCATGCGCTGTTCGCGGGCCTGGGCGAAGCGGACGCATCTGCGACCTACGAAGAAACCTTTCGTGGACCTTCGCTGCCTGCCGGCAACGTCGCTGATGCCGAGGACCGGCGCCTGCGCGCGCGCGATCTCGCCGATGAGTTGCACCTGCCGATCGGCAACGCCGTGGATTTCTGGACCGAGGCGTCGCTGTTCTCGCAGGCCGGCCTGACCGCGCTCGTGTTCGGACCGGGAGACATCGCGCAGGCACATACCGCCGACGAATGGGTGGCGCTGGATCAGCTTGCCACCGCAGCTTCGCACTACCAACGCCTGATGGAGTCCCACTGATGGAGTCCCACTGATGGAGTCCCACTGATGGAGCTACACACATGAACACGATGACTGGGCACTCCACCAGCCCTGCAGGCGACCGGGGGTCGCTTCCGGTGGCGCCACGCTGACCTGCAGATGACCATGACCGACCTGCGCACCACGATCGTCCGCCTGCTGTCCAACATGGCCAGCGCCAAGGAGATCCAGCAATACCTCAAGCGCTTCTCGCGGTTGGATGCGGCGCGTTTCGCCGTGGTCAAGGTGGGCGGCGCGGTGTTGCGCGATGAACTGGATGCGCTGGTGTCGTCGCTGTCGTTCCTGCAGCAGGTCGGGTTGACGCCGATCATGGTCCACGGCGCAGGTCCGCAGCTGGATGCGGAAATGCAGGCAGCCGGCATCGAGAAGCGCAGCATCGACAATCTGCGTTTCACCGATGCGCCGGTACTGGCCGTCGTGCGCCGTGTCATGCGGCAGGAGAACATCCGTCTGGTCGAGGCGCTGCAGGCCGAACGCGTGCGCGCGACCTCGATCCAGTCGGGCGTGTTCGAGACGACGTTGCTGGATCATGAGAAGTACGGACTGGTGGGCAAGGTCTCGCGCGTCGATACCGATGGCATCCATGCGGCGATCAAGGCGGGATCCATTCCGGTGATCGCGTCGCTCGGAGAAACCGCTGACGGGCAGATCGTCAACGTCAACGCCGACTGGGCGGCGAACGAATTGATCAAGACGCTGCAGCCCTACAAGATCGTATTCCTGACAGGCACCGGCGGTATGCTCGACGGTGATGGGCACGTCATCGACTCGATCAATCTCAGTACCGAATACGAGGAATTGCT
>JBDSEX010000077.1:0-9620 GCA_039919835.1 Luteimonas sp. | reverse complement strand
GAGGCGGTGCCTGATGGCACTTTCCGCGGCGGCCGCAGGTCTGTGAACACCAACGGGAACCCGTTCCAACTAGCAACCGATATGTTCCATGTGGAACATGTCGCCTCCAGGCGACTGGCGATTAACTGTGCGGGAATGCTGTCGTGCAAGTGACCCGGCTGGACGTCCGCAATTTGCGTCTGCTGCAGCCCGGCACCCTGATTCCCGCGCCGGGCCTGAATCTGATCACCGGCCCGAATGGCGCGGGCAAGACCAGCGTGCTGGAAGCGCTGCACCTGCTGGCCTATGGGCGCAGCTTTCGAGGCCGCGTCAGGGATGGGCTGATCCGCACGGACGCCGAGGCGGTCGAGGTGTTTGTCGAGTGGTCGGAGGAAACGGGGCGCAGCCGCAAGGCGGGCCTTAGGCACTCGGGCCAACGCTGGGAAGGACGGCTGGATGGACAGCCGGTGGCACAACTGGGCGAGCTTTGCGCCGCGCTTGCAGCCGTCACGTTCGAACCCGGTAGCCATGCACTGGTCAGTGGAGGCGGCGAATCACGTCGGCGCTTTGTCGACTGGGGGTTGTTCCATGTGGAACATGAGTTTTTCGCGCTGTGGCGTCGCTATGCTCGGGCCCTGAAACAGCGCAACGTCTTGCTGAAAGTCAGGTCACGGGAAACCACCCAGCTGGATGTTTGGGACCGTGAGCTGGCGGAGGCGGGCGAACCCCTAGGCCGGTGGCGACAGGATTACCTCGACGCGCTGCAAGGTAGCCTTGAAGCGATTACGGCTGACTTCCTGCCAAACCTTGGGAAGGCGACCTTTACCTACCAGTCCGGCTGGCGGCGCGACGAGATGCCTCTCGTTGACGCCCTGCTACTCGCGCGGGAACGGGATCTGGCGACCGGGTTCACGTCGGTTGGACCGCATCGGGCGGACTGGCGGGTCGATTACCACGAACGGCCCGCACGCGAATCCTTGTCCCGGGGACAGTCCAAGCTGACGGCGCTCGCCTGCCTGCTCGTGCAGGCGCAGCACTTTGCCAACCGCCGCGGCGAATGGCCGGTGATCCTGCTTGATGACCTGGGCTCGGAATTGGACCAGGAGCACCAGTTTCGAGTGTTGCGCCACCTGATGGCGGGCAATGCCCAGGTGTTCCTGACGGGGACCGAGACACCACGAGCGTTGGAGTCGATCGCTGTTGGCGCGATGTTCCATGTGGAACAAGGACGCATCCAGTCGGTCTAATCCCCTTGGCAGTGGTGGCGGATCCCCAAAGACCCATAAATCAAAGTGGAAGCAGCGGCCATCACCGCAGGTACGGGATTGTCGAGAGCCAAAGAAGGCACCCACGGTGATCATCACCCGAACCACGGCACGATGGGGCGCAACGACCTTGCCTGCTATACTTCACGCACCTATATCTAGTGTGTCGGTGGCTGCTTCCCGCAGCCGCCCGTGGAGCCATGAGCGAATGACTGAAAGCAACGATCTCACCCCTCCCGAACCGAACCTCAACTACGACTCCAGCAAGATCACCGTCCTGCGCGGCCTGGAAGCCGTGCGCAAGCGGCCCGGCATGTATATCGGCGACGTGCACGACGGCACCGGCCTGCATCACATGGTGTTCGAGGTGGTCGACAACGCCATCGACGAGGCGCTGGCTGGCCATGCCGATGATGTGTTCGTGACCATCCACGAGGACGGCTCGGTGTCGGTGTCTGACAACGGTCGCGGCATCCCGGTCGACATCCACAAGGAAGAGGGCGTCTCGGCGGCGGAAGTGATCATGACCGTGCTGCATGCCGGCGGTAAGTTCGACGACAACAGCTACAAGGTGTCTGGCGGGCTGCATGGCGTCGGCGTGTCGGTGGTCAATGCGCTCTCGGAAAAGCTCACCCTCGACATCTGGCGGGACGGCCACCACCACCAGCAGGAATACGCGCTTGGCGAGCCGGTGTATCCGTTGAAGGAAGTCGGTGCGTCGCAGAAGCGCGGCACGTTGCTGCGTTTCTGGCCGGCTTCGGCGATCTTCACCGATGTCGAGTTCCACTACGACATTCTTGCCAAGCGCCTGCGCGAGCTGTCGTTCCTCAACTCCGGCGTCAAGATCACGTTGACCGACCAGCGCGGCGAAGGCCGCAATGATGTCTTCCAGTACGAGGGCGGCATCCGCTCCTTCGTAGAACACCTGGCACAGTTGAAGACCCCGCTGCACCCCAACGTGATTTCGGTGACCGGCGAGCAGAACGGAATCACCGTCGATGTCGCGCTGCAATGGACCGACGCGTATCAGGAAACGATGTTCTGCTTCACCAACAATATTCCACAGAAGGACGGCGGCACGCACCTCATCGGCTTCCGTGCGGCGCTCACGCGCACGCTGTCGAATTACATCGAGCAGAACGGCATCGCCAAGCAGGCGAAGATCACCCTGTCCGGCGACGACATGCGCGAAGGCATGATCGCGGTGCTGTCGGTCAAGGTGCCAGACCCGAGTTTTTCCTCGCAGACCAAGGAAAAACTGGTCAGTTCCGATGTGAGGCCGGTGGTTGAGAACACATTCGGCGCACGCTTGCAGGAGTTCCTGCAGGAACACCCCAACGAAGCGCGCGCCATCGCCGGCAAGATCGTCGACGCCGCCCGTGCCCGCGAGGCCGCCCGCAAGGCGCGCGACCTGACCCGCCGCAAGGGCGCGCTCGACATCGCCGGCTTGCCCGGCAAGCTCGCCGACTGCCAGGAAAAAGATCCGGCCAAGTCCGAACTGTTCATTGTCGAGGGCGATTCGGCAGGCGGTTCCGCGAAACAAGGCCGTAACCGCAAGACGCAGGCGATCCTTCCGCTCAAGGGCAAGATCCTCAACGTCGAGCGCGCGCGCTTCGACCGCATGCTCGCCAGCGCCGAAGTGGGCACGCTGATCACCGCGCTCGGCACCGGCATCGGCAAGGACGAATACAACCCGGACAAGCTGCGCTACCACCGCATCATCCTGATGACCGACGCCGACGTCGACGGCTCCCATATCCGCACCTTGCTGTTGACGTTCTTCTACCGCCAGATGCCGGAGCTGATCGAACGCGGACACATCTATATCGGACTGCCGCCGCTGTACAAGATCAAGCAGGGCAAGCAGGAGATCTATCTGAAGGATGACGCCGCGCTCAACGCGTATCTCGCCGGCAATGCGGTCGACAACGCCTCGCTGACTCCAGCCGAGGGCGAACCGGCGATCAGCGGCGTGGCGCTGGAAACACTGTTGCTGGCCTTCGCCGGTGCGCGCGACGCGATCTCGCGCAACGCGCACCGCTACGATCCGATCCTGCTCGAATCCCTGATCGATTTCACCCCACTCGATGCAGCGCACCTGAGCGAGAACACCGATGAGCGGCATGAACTCGACGCACTCGAGAAACGCCTCAACCGTGGCGGCACCGGCAGCGCGCGCTACGCGTTGACATTGCAACCGGCCAACGAACTACGCCCCGCTGCGTTGCTGTCCACGCGCAGGCACATGGGCGAGGAATTGACCCAGGTGTTGTCGCTGTCGGCGTTCGAAACCGGTGAGCTGCGACCCTTGCGCGATGCCGCCGCGGCACTGCATGGCCTCATCCGCGAGGGTGCGCAAATCGTGCGAGGCGGCAAATCGCAACCGGTTGCGAGTTTCGCCGCGGCGCATGCCTGGCTGTTCGACGAGGCCAAGAAGGGCCGGGTGATCCAGCGCTTCAAGGGCCTCGGCGAAATGAATCCGGAGCAGTTGTGGGACACGACGGTCAATCCGGACACGCGGCGCCTGCTGCAGGTGCGGATCGAGGACGCGGTCGCCGCTGACCAGATCTTCTCGACATTGATGGGCGATGTGGTGGAACCGCGGCGTGCGTTCATCGAGGACAACGCGTTGAAGGTGTCGAACCTCGACGTGTGAGGTGCCCGCCTTTGCAGTAGGTGGATTCATTCCTTCCCTTGCCTCGGCAGGAGGGATGGCCGACGAGTTGCGCCAAAGAGCCTTTCTTTTCGGATAACCACCGCTTTGGCCTGTCGGCAGGCAACGTTCTTTGCTTGCAGGCGACGCGCGTTAGAGTGGGCGCGAACAGCCAAGCCGGCGGCGCCCTCTATGGAACGTTTCTCACCCACGCGGGGTTGAATCGCGCGAGGCAAGAAGGTCACCGCGGCGCTGCCGGAGCGGCGCAGGTGGAGGGCACGAGCCCAAGTAAATGAATGCACCGGCCAAGGTCCACCGCCGATAGATTCATTGCAGCTGGCGTTTTTTCGACTTGCCATCCTGGCTTCGGTCCGAAAACGACCAGAGCTATGTGCAGCCGCCTGCCGTTCCGTTGGCTACGTGATTCAGCACTACGAGCCCGGAGGAATGCATAGCCTGGGCACCCAGAGCGGGATCGACCTCATTCATTGGCGCAGCCCTACCTGAACGCTCCTCTGCCAACGGTTGGCAAGGCCGTGGAGGTTGACGCGGTCTTCAGCCCGCCTCGCCTACATATGCGTCCTCACTGAAGAGGAACACTGCATGAAATCCTTGACGCTTGGCTTGGCCATCGCGCTGGCTGTTTCCAGTTGTGCGACCACGACATCACCCACCGGCCGCCGACAGGTGGTCGGGGCAGTGTCGCAGCAGCAGCTCGACCAACTCGGCGCCCAGGCGTTTGCGCAGATGAAGGCGCAGAAGCCGCAAACGCGGGATGCGCGCGAGGCGGCGTATCTGCGGTGCGTGGTCAATGCCGTGGTTCGCGAACTGCCTGCAGGCGCGCAGGGCGGTTGGGAAAGTGCGGTGTTCGTCGACCGTGAACCCAATGCCTTCGCCTTGCCCGGCGGAAAAGTCGGCGTCTATACCGGCATCTTTTCGGTAGCGCGCAACCAGGACCAGCTGGCGGGGGTCGTCGCGCATGAGATCGGGCACGTCGTCTCGCGCCATCATGACGAGCGCATCACGCGCCAGGCGGGCGCTTCGACGTTGCTGCAGATCGGCGGGGCATTGCTGGGCTCGCGTTACGGCCAAGGCGCAGCCAATGCCGCGGTACAGGGCGGCAGCATCCTTGCGCAAACGGGATTCCTGCTGCCAGGCTCCCGCGCCCAGGAAAGCGAGGCGGATGTGGTGGGCCAGCAACTGATGGCACGCGCAGGGTTCGATCCACGAGGCGCCGTGAGCCTGTGGCAGAACATGATTGCCGCCGGAGGCAACCGCCCGCCGCAGTGGCTCTCCACCCATCCGGATCCGCAGGCGCGCATCGGCGAGCTGCGCGCCCGGTCGGAATCGCTGATGCCCGTCTATGAGCAGGCGCGGGCGTCTGGCCGGAGGCCGAACTGCGGTTGAACAACGCACCAGCCGCGACACCCTGGCTGTGTTCGCCCTAGTAAGCATTGTTGGCCTGCGTTGCGGTCATTTAACACCCGTCACGGTATACAACCACGCCGGGACGCAGAGGGGCGATCGTCTGTTAGCGTGACGACCCAGACTGGCCCCGTCACCGGAGAACCCACATGAACAAGATTCTTCCCCAGACAGTTCTGGGTTTGGCATTGGCCACCTTGCTCTCGATTGCCCCTACGCCCGCCGTCGCTCAAGATGGTTACGGAACTCCTGTTCCCCAAAACAGGCCAGCCAACCGCAATGCCGAGGGCTCGAAGAAACAACAGGAAACGCCCGAGGCAGCTGCCCTCTTTCCCAATGCAAAGCGCGCGCAACCGAAAGCCAAAGCCAGCAGCAAATCGGTAAAAGCGTTACAGGAGCTGCAGGAACACTACGAGAGCGGCGACTACATGGCCGTGGTCAGCAAGGCAGATATCTTGGCCGCGTCAGAAACGGGCGAGTACGAGAAGGCTTTCGCCTACCAGATTGCAGGCAATGCTTCGGCGGACCTCAAGAATGATGCCAAGGCGGCCGACTATTTCCAGAAGGCAATCGACACCAACGGCATGGACAACAACGGCCATTACCAGGTGATGCACAACTTGGCGGCTGTCCAAGCAGGACTGAAACGCTATGAGGATGCGCTGAGAACCTTGGATCGCTTCTTGGCCGAAACCGGATCCACTGATCAAAAATACCAGTCGTTCCGCGCCAGCATCCTGGCCAATGCGGGGCGCGCGGACGAGGCTGCGAGCATCTATGCCGCACTCAGCGCCAAGAATCCAGATGACAAAAAGGCCCTGATGAACGCGGTGGCAACGTTACAGCAGGCTGGCAAAGTCGATCAGGCCAACGCGCTGCTTGCCGACGCACAGAAAAAAGGTGTGTTGACAGAGGCACGTGAATATCGAGCGTTGTATTCCAGCTACCTGAATAGCGATACCAAGTGGAAAGACGCTGTTTCGATTATCAACGATGGCGTGAACAAAGGAATTATTCCGCGGGACGCCGATTTGGCCAAGGCGTATATGGTGGTCGCGCAGAACGCCTACGCCGCCGATGACCTTGCGCTGGCCGCCGAGATGTACGGCAAGGCCGGACCCATCGCCGCCGATGGCGAGGCTTGGCTTAATCTGGCAAAGGTTTATGAATTTCAAGGCAAGCGCTCCGAAGCCGCCGTCGCCGCGAAGAAGGCCTTGGACAAGGGCGTGAAGAAGCCCGAGGACGCGCGGCGGCTCTTGAAGTAACACGGGCGACACGGAAACATGGTGGCGCGGGCCTGCTGGAACTGGCGCGCGGCATTGGGTTAAGCTAGGAAGTCCTGCTGCTGAAAGGCCGCAGGACACCACAAATCCACGGCGCATCGACGCCACGTCCCATTCCAGAGCCTGCGCATGACGGAAAACCTCGGCAAACACGGGAACAAAGACGACCGCGACGGGCTCAGCTGGCCGCGCATCATCGGCGTTTCGTCAGCAATCGCCGTGCATGTCGGCGCATTGCTCTTGTTGCTCGCGCCCATCTCGCCGCCGCTTTCTGATGATGTCGAGGACGACCGTGTCGACGTGACCTTCATCGAGCCACCACCGCCGCCGCCGCCGCCACCGCCGCCGCCGCCGGAGGAGAAAGAAAAGCCCAAACCAATCAAGGAGCTGGTGCCGCCAAGGCCTACTCCTTTGCCGCCGCCTCCTGACCAGCCGCCAATCATCGTTGATACGCCGCGTCCATCCGACGTGCAGGCACCACCGCCTGCCCCGCCTGCTCCGCCTGCTCCGGTCGCTTCGATGGAAGCTAGCGTCGATATTTCGTCGAAAAACCGTAACCCGCCCAAGTACCCGCCAGAAGAACAGCGTCGTGGCGTTGGCGGCACCGTGGTGCTTGTCATTACGGTTGATTCAAACGGAAATGCAACCGACGTGCAGATCGAACAATCCAGCGGAAATCGTAATTTGGACCGCGCTGCGCAACAGGCAGCACGGCGCTGGACGTTCAATGCAGCATCCGAAGGCGGTAGGAAAGTCGGCGGTAGAGTGCGCGTACCAGTCAATTTCACCATCGCTGGTTGATCACACCCATCGATTTGAATAAGTGTTAAGAAAGTAACAAAAGCACCAGCCCAGCTTCTCCATTCCATCCACGAATCCAAAGGTAAGCGTCATGCTGCAGGAAACCACAACCGCTGCTGCGACCGCCGCCGGCACCAACAATGCCGCAGCGCTCCAGCAAATGAGCTTCAGCCATCTGCTCCAGAACTTCGACCTCGTCGGCTGGGTGGTCTTCATCACCCTGGCCATCATGTCGGTGATGTCGGTGTACTGGATCGTCATCAACTTCCTCAAGAACATGCGCCTGCGTGGCCGCGCCGATCGCGTTGTCAGCACGTTCTGGGAAACCACCAATGCGCAGGACGCGATCCGCTACATGGAAGAGCAGCCGAAAAGCGAGCCCTTCTCCAAGATCGCGCTCGATGCGGCGCAGGCGGCCGCGCACCACCAACGCCATGAAGGCTCGCGCCTGGTGGAATCGTTGAACCGTTCCGAGTTCGTCGACCGCGCGCTGCGCCAAGGCGTGACCCGCGAGTCGATGCGTCTGGAAAGCGGCTTGACGGTGTTGGCCACGGTCGGCTCGACCGCCCCGTTCGTCGGGCTGCTCGGTACCGTCTTGGGCATCTACCACGCCCTGCTGGCGATGGGTTCCAGCGGCGACGCGTCGATCAATGCGGTCGCCGGCCCTGTCGGCGAAGCGCTGATCATGACCGCCATCGGCCTGTTCGTCGCCATCCCCGCGGTGCTCGCGTACAACTTCTTCGTGCGCCTGAATCGCGTCACCAACAACAAGTTCGATACGTTCGCGCACGACCTGCACGATTTCTTCGCCACTGGTTCGCGCGTGGGCGAAGTGCCGGTCCGTCGCTGAGCGACGAAACGAGCACGATCAATCGAACATGATTAATCGCACGTGATCAAGGGATCCGGACATGGCATTTAGCAACGATACTGAAAGTGCCGGCGTGATGGCGTCCATCAACGTCACGCCGCTGGTGGACGTGATGCTGGTGTTGTTGATCATCTTCATGATCACAACACCACTGATGTCGCACAAGACGCAGGTCAAGTTGCCGCAGGCCAATCTCGACGACAAGGAAGCGAAGAAGCAGGAAGCCACGCCGATCACCATCGCGGTCACCGACGAAGGCAAGATCTTCTGGAACGACGAGCCGGTATCCAAGGATATGATGGAAAGCCGCTTGTCCAGCGCCGCACAGCTGACGCCGCAGCCGCCCCTCAACCTGCGTGGCGACCGCACCACCAAGATGCGCGTCATCAATGAGATCACCAAGGTGGCTCAGCAGCAGGGCATGCTGGATATTGGTTACGTGGCGACCGCTGAACGAAACCGCTGAGTCGGGAGAACACACATGGCATTTGCATCCGATTCAACCGGCGGCCCGATGAGCGAGATGAACGTCACGCCTCTGGTGGATGTGCTGCTGGTCTTGCTGGTCATCTTCATGGTCACCATGCCGATCCAGTCGTATCCCATCGACGTCGACCTGCCGCAGAACTCGCTGACCCCGCCGGTCAATCCGAAGGAGCCGCCGGAGCCGATCAAGTTGCGCATCGACGCTTCGGGTCAGGTCTACTGGAACGATTCGCCCACGCCCGTGACCGCCCTGCAGAACATGATGGTGGCCGAAGTGCAACGCGACCCGTCCAATCAGCCGACGCTTGAAATCGACACCAACGACGACGCCGAGTACGAAGTGCTGGCCAAGGTGCTGGCAGCTGCCAAGAACGCCGACATGGTCAAGATCGGTTTCGTGCAGAAGTAGACAAGTCGCGGAGCGGCTTCTCACTTCTCAACCGGTCCTTGCCAGGCAGCGTAACCGGGTACCGCAACACGGTTTCAAGCAGGACCCTCAGCCCGCTGCGGCGGCAACTGAGGACGTGGATTTTTGGATGCCGCCCGGAGGGGCGGCATTTTTTATGCCGACTATCTGTGCGGTCCCTCTGCGACCCGAAGCATCCGACGCTCGAGAGTTTTTACGTGGCGCGAGGAAGTCTGCATTCCGGATCAGGACGGGAGTAATTCGGCTGAGTGCAGACGCGAGCCTTTACCTCGCGCACTGCCCTGGCTGGCATCGCCTGGTGGATGGAGCTGTTTTGCGCTACAGCATGATGCGACATCAAAAGCGCCCCGGTTCAAGCCGCTCCGTGAAGCCATTCCGCACGCGCGGATTCGATGCTTAGAAGAGTCCGGAGACCTTCAGGTCACCCCGG
>JBDSEX010000071.1:0-2804 GCA_039919835.1 Luteimonas sp. | reverse complement strand
CCCGCGCAACGTTGCACGCTTGCAGTATCCGTGCGCCATAGCGCTGGATCCTCAGGAGCCGGTGTTGTGGATCCTCGACACGGGCAACGATCGACTCTGCCGCCTGCGCCTCGGCGGCGGCGTGTTGTCCACCCACGAATTGCCGCAGCCGCTTACCCGGCCGGCCGGTCTCGCCTGCAGCGCCGATTCCGTCTGGATTGCCGACACTGGCGCGCACGCGCTGCTGCGGCTGGATACGCGTGACGGCTCGCTGCGTACGATCACCATTGGCGAATGATCAGCGCCAACTCCCCCATCGCAGTCCCGCAAGACGCAACCGATCCGCCCGCAGGTGAGCAAGCCGCCAGTGGCACGGGATCCAGGCGCACACCGTTCGACGGCAAGGCATATGCGCGCAACCTGACCACCGCTCCCGGCGTCTACCGCATGTACGCCGGTGACGACACCTTGCTCTACGTCGGCAAGGCCGCGTCGCTGAAGAAGCGCGTCGCCAGTTATTTCACCAAGGCGCTCAGCCATCGGACCGCGACCATGGTGGCGCAGATCGCGCGCATGGAAATCACCGCGACCCGCACGCCCGTGGAAGCCTTGCTGCTGGAAAACGAACTGATCAAGACGCTGAAGCCGCGATTCAACGTGGCATTGCGCGACGACAAGAGTTACCCCTACATCCTGCTGACGGACGAGCAGTGGTCGCGCGTCGCGTTCCATCGCGGGCCGCGTGCCATGCCCGGGCGTTATTTCGGTCCGTACCCAGGTGCGCATTCCGTGCGCGACACGCTCAACCTCATGCACAAGCTGTTCAAGCTGCGCAGTTGCGAGGACAGCGTGTTCCGCAACCGGTCGCGGCCTTGTTTGCAGCACCAGATCGGACGCTGCAGCGCGCCGTGCGTCGGCCTGGTGGAGGCAGATGACTACGCGGAATCGGTTCGGCGCGCGGGCCTGTTCCTCGACGGGCGCAGCGACGAGCTGATGGGGGAGCTCAACAAGGCCATGGCGGCAGCCAGCGCGGCCCTCGATTTTGAGGAAGCGGGACGCTTGCGTGATCTCGTCATGTCGGTTCGCAAGCAGCAGCAGCGTCAGTATGTCGATGGCAACGCGGCTGAGCTCGACGTTCTGGCCTGTGCGTTGCAAGGCACGGCAGCCTGCGTCCTGCTGCTGGTCTTCCGCGACGGCCGCAACCTAGGCACGCGTGCGTTTTTCCCCAGGACCAACGGCGCCGACAACCCCGCAGAAATTCTTTCCGCCTTCGTCTCCCAGTACTACGCCGGGCAGTCTCCGCCTCGCGAGATCGTGCTCGATCGTGAAATCCCCGAGCAGGCACTGATCGAGGAAGCGCTCAGCGCCGCCGGTGGCCGCCGCATCCGCATCAAGGCAAGCGTGCGCGGCGAACGCGCCGGATACCTGGACCTTGCCCGTCGCAATGCCGAGATCGCACTGTCCACCGAAGTGTCCAGCCAAACTGCGCAAGTCGCGCGCCTGGAAGCGCTGCGCGAACTCCTGCACCTGCCCGAACCGCCGCGGCGCATCGAATGCTTCGACATCAGCCACACCATGGGCGAAGCCACCGTCGCGTCCTGCGTGGTGTTCAGCGCGGACGGCCCGCTGCGGAGCCAGTACCGCCGCTACAACATCAATGACGTCGCGGCTGGCGACGACTACGCGGCGATGCGGCAGGCGCTGGAGCGACGCTTCCGACGCGGCATCGAAGAAGGCGGGGTGTTGCCGGACCTGCTGCTCATCGATGGCGGGGCAGGGCAGCTGGCCCAGGCGCGTTCGGTGCTGTCCGAACTGGGCGTCGAAGACGTGCAGCTGGTCGGCGTCGCCAAGGGGGAAGGCCGTCGCGCTGGCCACGAGACCCTGGTGTTGCGCGATGGCAGCGAACTGGCGCCAGGCCCGGATTCCCGCGGCCTGCAACTCATCCAGCAGGTGCGCGACGAGGCGCACCGTTTCGCCATCACCGGGCATCGCGGCCGTCGCCAGAAAGCTCGAAATACCAGCCGGCTCGAAGACATTCCGGGCATCGGGCCGCGCCGGCGCGCTAACCTGTTGAAGCATTTCGGCGGACTGGCCGGATTGAAAGCAGCGGGCGCGGAGGAAATCGCACGGGTCGACGGTGTCAACGCGGCACTCGCCGAACGGATCTACGCGACACTGCATGGCCTGCAGGAGACGGGTCCATACAAGGCGGGCATGAAGGAGCAGCAATGAAGTTGACGGTACCCACCATGCTGACCCTGGCGCGGATCATGATGATCCCGGTGCTGGTGCTGGTGTTCTACCTTCCGTATCAGTGGACCAACTTCGCTTCCGCCGCGGTGTTCGGTTTCGCCGCGATCACCGACTGGCTGGACGGCTGGATCGCGCGCCGCTACCACCAGTATTCCGCGTTCGGCGCATTCCTCGATCCCGTCGCCGACAAGCTGATGGTCGCGGTCGCGCTGTTCCTGATCGTGCAGGGCCACCCCACGCCGTGGATGGCGTTCTGGGCGGCAGTCATCGTCGGCCGCGAGATCGCTGTGTCGGCGCTGCGCGAATGGATGGCGATCCTGGGCCAGCAGGCCACCGTCAACGTCGCGGCCATCGGCAAGATCAAGACGATCGTGCAGATGGTCGCACTGCTGTGCCTGTTGTATTCGGTCACGCCGGAAAAGCCACCGCGTCCCGCTGCCTGGATGGGCGAGCCGATCTTCCGCATCGGCGACTGGCTGCTCGCGGGCGCCGCATTGCTCACATTGTGGTCCGGTTACGGCTATCTGCGCGCGGCCTGGCCCTACTTCAAGTCGGGCGAACATGGGCCCGTG
>JBDSEX010000008.1:0-5910 GCA_039919835.1 Luteimonas sp. | reverse complement strand
GACCCGTCGACCGCCGTACGTCGCCCAGGACGAATGGCGACCAGGCTTTTTGTGTACATGGTCGGTTGAGGAAGGCGGCGGCGCACGGACGCGTGCTCGTGCGCCGCAGCAGCACGGCTCCGCGCATGGTTGAATCAACTTGATAACCCGCTCCGTCACTCGGCGAGGGCTCAGATCCCGAACATCAGATCTCGCCCAACCCCTGCGCCTGACCGCCTTGGCCGACCTCCAGCAAGCGCAATGTGTTTGTCGCGCCATGCTGTTCCATATGGTCGCCGCTGGTGAAGATCACCCGGTCGCCTTCCGCCAGCAGGCCGGACTTGAACATGGCTTCCAGTGCCGCGCGCGCCGCTTCCCGGGTCGCCATGCCACGGCTGTCGAAATCGATCGGAAACACGTCGCGCATCAAGGCCATGCGGCGGCGTGCCGCAGCGTGGCGGGACAAGCCGTAGATCGGCACCGACGAACGGAAGCGCGACAGGTAACGCGCGGTTCCGCCCGATTCGGTCATCGCCACGATCGCGCGCACGCCGATGTGCTCTGACAGGAACATCGCGGCCATGGCGATGGCCTGGTCGGCGTGCTCGAGGTCGCGCGCCGCTTTCTCGAAGTCGGTATCGGCTTCGAACTGTTTTTCGGCGCCGACGCAGATGCGCACCATCGCTTCGACGGCCTTGACCGGATAATTGCCCGCAGCGGATTCCTGCGAGAGCATCACCGCGTCGGTGCCGTCGATCACGGCATTGGCGACATCCAGCACTTCGGCGCGCGTCGGGATCGGGCTGTCGACCATCGACTGCAGCATCTGCGTAGCGGTGATCACGACCTTGTTGCGCAGCAGCGATTCGCGGATGATTTTTTTCTGCAAGCCGGGCAATTCGGCATCGCCGATTTCAACGCCAAGATCCCCGCGCGCGACCATCACCGCGTCGCTCGCGTCGACGATCTCGGTCAGGTTTTCGATGGCTTCGGCGCGTTCGATCTTCGCGCACAGCGCGGCGTCGCTGCCCGCCGCGCGCGCGAGCGTGCGCGCTTCCTCCATGTCGGCGGCATTGCGGCAGAAGGAGACTGCAATGAAGTCCGCACCCATGCCCGCGGCCACGCCAATCAATTCGCGATCACGATCGGTCAGTGCACCGAGCGACAGACCGCCACCGAGGCGGTTCAGGCCCTTGCGATCTGAAAGCGTGCAGTCGTTCAAGACCCGGGTCACGATGCGTTCGCCTTCGATTGACTCGACCTGCAATTGCACGACGCCATCGTCGAGCAGCAGCACATCGCCGGCACGCACATCCGCGGGCAAGCCCAGGTAGCTCACGCCGACCTGCGCGGCATCACCCGCAGGTGCATCGGCGCGTGCCACCAGGTCGAAACGGTTGCCTGCCCGCAACTGCACGCGGCCTTGTGCGAAACGCTCGATGCGGATTTTCGGACCGGGAAGGTCGGCGAGGATGCCGACTTCCGTACCGACACGCGCGGCGGACTCGCGCACCGCCTGCGCGCGCGCGACCTGCGACGCGGGATCGCCATGTGAAAAATTGAGGCGGACGATGTTGACGCCGGCCCTCAGCAGCGCGTCCAGAACCTCGGGCGGATCGGTGGCGGGTCCGAGTGTTGCGACGATCTTGGTTCGGCGTCGGTGTTCAGGCATGGCAAACTCCGTGGATGGCTCACGCTAGCACAGCGTGCACGCACAAGAAGCGACACGTACATGGCTGATTCCCCACAAGGCGAAGCACGCATCGACGCGACGGCGGTGGTCGATGATTTACCGCTGCTCTGCGGCGAGCATGTCCGGCTGCGCGGTTTTCGCGGCGGCGACGTCGACGGCCTGTATGCGCTGTATTCGGATCCGGCCGTGACGCGCTACTGGAGCTTTGCTGCTTGGACGCAACGCGCGCAGGCTGAAACACTACTGCAGCACGCCATCGTCAGCCGCTCGGCGGACAGGATCCTGTGCTGGGCGATTGCCGATGCCGCACGCGATGCCCTGGTCGGGTCCCTGACCCTGTTCAACATCAATCGCGCACAAGGCCGCGCCGACATCGGCTACGCATTGCAATCGGCCGAGTGGGGCAAGGGCTACGCGAAGCAGTCGCTTGGGTTGGCGCTCGACCATGCGTTCGGCGCGCTGGCGCTGCGCCGCGTGGAAGCCGACATCGACCCGCGCAACACCGCCTCATGCAAGCTGGTGGAGCGGCTCGGCTTTCGCCAGGAAGGGCTGTTGCGGGAACGCTGGCTGGTCGATTCCGCGCTGCAGGATTCGGCAATCTACGGGTTGCTCGCCCGTGAATGGCGCGCGCCAATCCCCGGCGCAGGTTCCACTTAGCCCCGTGCCTCCAGCGCAGCAACGGCCGGTAACGTCTTGCCTTCCAGGAACTCCAGGAACGCGCCGCCGCCGGTCGAGATGTAGTCGATGCCGTCGGCAATGCCGTACTTCTCCACTGCCGCAAGCGTATCGCCACCGCCCGCAATCGAAAAAGCCTTGGAGGCCGCGATGGCACGCGCCAATGTCTCGGTACCGCCGCCGAACGCGTCGAACTCGAACACGCCGACAGGCCCGTTCCACAGCACCGTGCCCGCTTGGGCAATCAAGTCCGCATAACGTTTCGCGGTTTCCGGGCCGATATCCAGGATCAGGTCGTCGCTGCCAACCTGGTCGACTGCCTTGACGGTGGCGATTGCATTTGAACTGAATTCCGCGGCGACGATGACATCGACCGGCATGGGAATTTCCGCGCCGCGCGCCTTGGCATCGGCGATGATTGTTTTCGCCGTTTGGATCAGGTCCGCTTCGTACAGCGACTTGCCCACGTCATGCCCCATCGCGGCGATGAAGGTGTTGGCGATGCCGCCGCCGACGATCAGCTGGTCGACCTTGCCGGCCAGCGACGACAGCAGTTCGAGTTTGGTCGAGACCTTCGACCCGGCCACGATCGCAAGCAGCGGTCGAGCGGGATGGTCGAGCGCGTGTGCCAAGGCATCGAGCTCGGCCATCAGCAGCGGGCCGCCCGCGGCCTGCTGCGCGAACTTGATGACGCCATGCGTCGATGCCTGCGCACGATGCGCGGTACCAAAGGCATCCATGACGAAGACATCGCACAACGCTGCATACTTTCTCGACAGGGTTTCATCGTCCTTGCCCTCGCCGAGGTTCATGCGGCAGTTCTCGAGCAGCACGAGTTGGCCGGGCGCGATGGGTGCACCGTTGATGCGAACGCCGTCGACCCAGTCCTTCACCAGCGGCACATCGCGACCGAGCAGTTCCGACAAGCGCCGCGCGACCGGTGCGAGCGATTCGGCCTCGCTCCATGCGCCCTCTTCCGGCCGGCCGAGATGCGACATCACCATCACCGCTGCACCGGCATCGAGCGCGAGTTGCAATGTCGGCAGCGACGCAACGATGCGCTGGTCGGACGACACGCGGCCGTCGGCGATTGGGACGTTGAGATCCTGCCGGATCAGCACTCGCTTGCCTGCGAGCTCGAGATCGATCATGCGGAGGATGGACATGGCGGCGTTTCGAGGGAATGACGCTGCATTGTCCGGGCTTGCGGATCGCGCGGCAAACGCCTTTCCCTTCACCTGCCAGCAGCAATCACGCGCTCGGCGTTCGCCACAGGCTGAAAGCAGGCCCAGCCATCGGGCACCAACCATCGATCAACGATTCCACCAGCCGTCATTCCTCCGCAAGGAGCAAATCGGGGTGCAACGGGCGCCACCTGGCTTGCCCGCCGTCAGAGCCGGCGCGCCTGCGGCGTCACTGTCCGGATAACGATCGAAACTTCGGCTCGCTTGGCAACCGCCACCGTCCAGCCACGTCGCAGACACAAAAAACCCCGCGACAGGGCGCGGGGTCTTCTTTGTTGAGCCTGAGCCGTCGCGTCATTCGTCGCGTTCGCCGTCCTCGCTGGCGTCGTACTCGACCTTGATCAGCACGGCACGGTCGTTGAAGTCGGACTGGTTGGTGAAGACCAGGCGGCCCAGCCCCTTGTACGCGCACTCCTGCCGCATCTTGTCGCCACCAAAGTGGAACGGGATGAACGCCTTGCCGGTCATATACGACCCACATTCGGCATCGTCCTGAACGCCCTTGCCCACGGCGTCGCGCACCTGCTTCATCGACATGCCGATCTCGAGCCGTGCGAACGGGCTCCCCGGGATCTCTTTGCCGACAATCTCGCCTTCGACTTCATCGCGGCCGACAACTTCGCGGGTCGTGCCTTCGCCGCTGGTTTCCGCAGTCTCTTTTTTCTTCTTTCCCCATGGGCCGGCCTCGACTTGCGGCGCGGCCATTGCGGTGACAAATGCGGTCATGCAGACCGCAAGCAGCAGCTTGCTGGACATCCAGTTTCTCCATAATTATTGGGTTGTGCACGCTCCCCGCGTACGGCGCGAGTATCAAGGCGTCGCTGCGGTTTTGCAAACCACTTCACAAAAAACGGGGTTCAGCGGCCAGCGATCACCTTGACCATTTCCAGGCACTTGTTGGAATAGCCCCACTCGTTGTCGTACCAGCTCACCAGCTTGACGAACGTGTTGTCCAGCGCGATGCCGGCGTCTGCATCGAAGATCGACGTACGCGTGTCGCCGCGGAAATCGGTGGCGACCACCTTGTCTTCGGTGTAACCAAGAATCCCTTTCAACGCGCCTTCGCTCTGCGCTTTCATCTCCGCGCAGATTTCCGCATACGTCGCTTCCTTTTCCAGTTCGACAGTGAGGTCGACCACGGACACATCCGAGGTCGGCACGCGGAACGACATGCCGGTGAGTTTCTTGTTGAGTTCGGGAATGACGACGCCGACGGCCTTGGCCGCGCCGGTGCTGGATGGAATGATGTTTTCGAGGATGCCGCGGCCGCCGCGCCAGTCCTTGTTGCTCGGGCCGTCCACCGTTTTCTGTGTCGCCGTCGCCGCATGCACGGTGGTCATCAGGCCGCGCTTGATGCCCCATTTGTCGTTGACGACTTTCGCCAGCGGCGCTAGGCAGTTGGTGGTACACGAGGCGTTGGAAATGATCGCCTCGCCCTTGTAGGTCTTGTCATTGACGCCGAACACGAACATCGGGGTGTCGTCCTTCGACGGCGCGGACAGGATCACTTTCCTCGCGCCCGCATCCAGGTGCTTCTGCGCGGTGGCCTTGTCGAGGAACAGGCCGGTGGACTCGATCACGACTTCAGCGCCGACGGCGTCCCATTTGAGGTTGGCCGGATCGCGTTCCTGGGTCAGCCGGATCCGCTTGCCGTTGATGACCAGATGGTCGCCATCGACCGACACATCGCCTTCGAAGCGCCCGTGTACCGAGTCGTACTGCAGCATGTAGGCGAGGTAATCCGGCTCCAGCAGGTCGTTGATGGCGACGATCTCGATGTCGCCCGCAAAGTTCTGCACGGCCGAGCGCAACACGTTGCGGCCGATGCGGCCGAAGCCATTGATGCCAACCTTGATCGCCATGGAACGCTCCTTGCAAAGACGCGGAAAGGAAAGACCGGTATTTTAGCGGCTTAGCCCCTCCAGGACCTTCCTGACCATGCGCGTCCTCGCCGCCTTACTGCTGGTTCTGGTGTTTTCGCCGCCCGCACTGGCCTGGAGCAAGTTCGGGCACCGCCTGGTGGGGGAACTGGCCGGACGACATCTGGATGCCAGCGCGCAGGCCGAAGTCCGCACCCTGCTGGCAGGCGAGCCCGATCCGACGCTCGCGGGCGTGGCCTACTGGGCCGATGCGCTCCGCGACGACGATCCGCCACGCTTCAAGGCGACCTCGCCGTGGCATTACGTCAACGCGAAAGGCGGCGGCTGCGATGTACAGATGGCGCGCGACTGCGCGGACGGCAACTGCGTGATCGGCGCGATCGAGACACAGCGCGCGATCCTCTCCGACCGCAGCCTGCCCCGCGAGGCGCGCCGCGAT
>JBDSEX010000346.1:0-4106 GCA_039919835.1 Luteimonas sp. | reverse complement strand
ACCTTGAGCGACGAAGAAGCGTTGCTGGCGCGTGCACTTGGCAAACGCGTCGCAGTCATCGCGGAAAAACTTTCATCGTGACGAGGGCGCGACGCGCATTGTGTACGGCGCTGGCTGCGCTTGTGCTGCTGTTTGCGGCATGGTTCTGGCGGGAGCCGGTCGCGCTGCTGGTGTTTGCGTTGCCGGCCGTGGTGTTGCTGGTGTCGGCTTTGCGCGGCGGTGTGCGCGCCGGGTTCTGGGCCGGCGTATTGGCCCTGGCGTGGTTCAGTCACGGAGTCATGGTCGCGTGGACACGCGCGCCCGAGCGCGGGTTTGCGCTGGTCGAAGCCGGGCTTGCGCTGGCGATCGTGATGGCGGCAAGCGTGCCCGGGTTGCGTGCGCGCTTTGGCAACCGTGGTGAGGTCAGGCGAACCTGATTCGAATGAACTTCGTCTTGCGAACCTGTTCAAGCCAACCTGTTCAAGCGATCTGGTGTGAAGCGAATGAGTGAACAGCCCTTCCCGCTGCGTATAATTTTCGTGCGAACCCCAGCGTCTTTGATGGATGCGATCGAATGGACGAACTGCTCGTCATCAGCACCGGCGGGACCATCGACAAGGTGTATTTCGATGACAAGTCGGATTACCAGGTTGGCGATCCGCAGATCGGCCGCATCCTCGAGGAGCTGGGCGTTGCTTTCCGGTTCCGGGTGATCCCGATCATCCGCAAGGATTCGCTGCATATCAGCAGCGAGGATCGCGTACTGATCCGCGCCACCATCGCGGCGCAACCGGCGCGGCACGTGCTCATCACCCACGGCACCGACACCATGGTGGAGACGGCGGGTGTGCTGGCGGGCATTCCGGACAAAACCATCGTGCTGACCGGCGCGTTGAACCCCGCGGGGTTCCGCGGTTCCGATGCGGAATTCAACATCGGCACGGCGGTAGGCGCGGTGCAGTCGTTGCCTGCCGGGGTCTATGTCGCGATGAACGGACGCGTGTGGAATCCGGCGCAGGTCCGCAAGAACGTCGCGGCCAACCGGTTCGAGGCGATTTGACATCGCCGCGATTGTTGCTTACCTGACGTGTGTGAGGGTGTCGCTCGCAAGCGCTGGGCCACGGACTCCGGCAGCTCGATCAACACAATCCAGGGGATCGCCTTCGCCTCCACACCGGAGGGTCGTGCATCAATGTCCCGGACGCCGGTTGGGCGGGTTCGGGTTTGGCTCGATTGGCGGTGCAGACCTCACGTTCCTGGTCTTGCCCAATTCCACCATGAAGGCGACGCCAAGCTGCGCGAGCGGCACGCTGTGGCTGGCGGTGTCGCCCATGTTGTCCAGGCGATCGTTTGGCGTGTGCAGCGATGGGAAAATCGGCCCCTCGTCATACATCACGGCGGGATATCCGGCTGCGGTCCATGACGCGTGATCGGAGCACGCATAGCCGCAGGCCGATTCGGTCATCGTGAAACCGCGTGGCGCCATGTAGGTCGCGAACAGGTCGCGGATGAACTGCTTCAGTGGCACGTTTGCAAAATCTGTGATGAGGTTGAGCGCGGCGGTGGACCCCGGCGACTTCCAGTTGGTCATGTCCAGCTGCAGCACGCCAACCACCTTCTGGCCTTGTGCGCTGAACGACTGCGCGATGGCGCGTGAGCCGCGTAATCCGACTTCTTCAGCCGCATAGCCCATGAACTTGACGGTACGCTTGGGCCGGTAGCCATTGGCCATCGCGATGCGAAGGATTTCGGTCAGGGTGGCGATGCCTGACGCATCGTCGTCGGCCCCAGGGGCGAGCATGTTGGGATCGCCGTTGGCCCCGGAACGGATCGAATCCAGATGTCCGCCCAGGACCACGATCTCGTCGGGCAACTCGGCACCGCGAATGGTCAGGATGACCGAGGGCTGCGTGCTGCAGTTGCTGCATGCAGTGAAAAGTTCGGTCGTGACATCGCTGCGTCCGGCAGCAATGCCTTGCCACATGTCGCGTATCCAGACCGCCGCGTTGAGCCCGTGCGGGCTGGCGAAATAGCGGTTCTGATATCCCGACAGCGCGCTGATCGTGCCGCGTATGCTGCCTTCCTCCACCTGCGGCATCCACGCATTGACCAGGCCGCGTTTGGTGATTGGATAGTCTGAGAACGTGGCGGACGAACCGCGTGCACCTTGGTCGTTGCGAATGAAGGCGACCGCTTCAGCCTGCGAATCGAATGCGAAATAGCCGCCGCAGCGGCCTTCCTTTTCATGCATGTAATGGCTCAGCTCATCCAGCCGCCAATTCGGCATCCGCGCAACCACCAGCGATTGCCCAAGCGGGTTGCGATGGACGGCCGCCTTCGATGCCAGCGCCTTGACGCCCCGCTGAAAGCTGTCGGCGGACGTGACGACGTATATCGGTGCGAACGCGTCCTGCCCTGCGGCCAGCTGATGGGTCTCGGCAACGTGACCGACGACGCTTACCCGCTGCGCGTGCACGGGCAACGCCGTCAGCAGCAGGGCGGATGCCAGCCAAAGGAGTGGATGGAACGATTTCATGTGGTTGCCCCTGGAGCCTGTGCAATGCCCGGAAGAACGTCTGTCCGGCGACCTGGTGACGATGATACGCCGCGTGCAGCGCGGGGAAAAACCCCGGCCGGAGCCGGGCCGTGCACGCATGAGATGTTCGTACGGAGCGGGCCTTGTCCCACGCATGTCGCGTCACCAGCTGACGCGATGGCAGCAAGTCCCTCCCCGCGTCAGAACGTGATGCTCCAGCTGTCTATCTTGCCCACGTCGCCACTGGCGTTGTCGTTGACCCGCAACGTCCACGTGCCGTTCAACGCTTCACTGGCCAGGTTTTTCGTGAACGTGCCGATGACGTTGTCTGCGCTGCCGCCGGTGCGGTTGTGCAGGTTGTACAGCGTGCCGTCCGGCGCTACCAGGTCCACCTTGAGGTCACCCTTGTAGGTGTGCAGGATGTTGACGGCGATCGATGAAGTGGCCGGTCCATTGCCGCTGCGCCCCGACACCGTGATCGGGCTGTCCACCGTGGCATTGTCGTTGATGGGGTAGTCGGTGCCGTTGGTGTACGTGATGCCACCGCCGCCTGTGCTGTAACTGCCAATGATGCTCAGGCCCGCGAACGCGCTGTAACCCTTGACCAGCACGTGATACGTCCCTGCCTGGCCCGCCCCGATGTTGCAGGTCTCGGCGTTGGTACTGCTCTCCGACTTGCAGTCGTTGACCGTGGTGGACGGCGCGCTGCCGAACCTGACGTACAGATCCGCATCGCCCGTCCCGCCTGAGGTAACGAACTTCAGATTGCTGACGGGCGTATCGGTCGGGATCGGCATCGTGTAGCGCAGCTCAGCGCCGGCCCCGCCCGACTGTCCGGTCTTGGCCACGCCGTTGATCAGCACGCTTCCGCCGCTGCTGCCCACGCTGAGCGAAGCCGTCCTGGCGTTGGTCGCGCCCTGATTGTCGGTGACCGTGAGCGTGACGTTGTAGGTGCCGGCCGCGGCGTAGGTCTTGACGGGATTGGTGGCGGTGGACGTGGTGCCATCGCCGAACGCCCAGCTGCGCGCTGCGATGCTGCCATCGCTGTCGGTGGAGGCATCCGTGAACGTCACCGTGAGTCCGTTGATGCTCGACGTGAAATTCGCCACGGGCGGGGCATTGCCGCCCGCACCGGCGGTCTTGCCCAGTTCGCCCAGGAAGGCCAGTCCGAACTTGGCAAACTTCACGCTGTTCGCCGCCGACTCGCCCATGTTCGCCAACGTGTCGTTGGCCGTGTGGATTTGTGCAAACGGGCTGCCACTGGCGTTACCCGCCTCGAACATCATCCCCGACGGATAGCCTGCGCTGGTCCACGACGCATGATCGGAGCAGCCATAGCCACAGGTATACGAACCGCGCCTGTGCCCCAGCGGGACAAGGTACTGATCGAACAGATTGGCCAGGAAGGTCTTGACCTCGGCATTGGAATAGTCGGAGATCAACTGCATGTCCACGCCGGTGCCGGACTTGTAGTTGGTCATGTCCAGCTGCAGCACGCCGACGACATTGCGGTTGGCGGTCTTGAACGATTGCGCGATGGCGTTGGAACCGCGCAGGCCGACTTCCTCGGCCGCGTACCCCATGAACTTCA
>JBDSEX010000332.1:0-5831 GCA_039919835.1 Luteimonas sp. | reverse complement strand
CGCTGCCGGCGCCGGGTACCAAGGCAATGATCAACGTGGCCCGGGCGGCCCGTCGCGCGGCCCCCGGGGTCCAGGCGGTGGCCAGGGACAAGGACAGGGCCAGCGTTCACCCCGTCCCTATGGACATCCGGGCAACGCGCCCAGTTTCCCGTCCGATCACGCCAATCCCGGCACGTTCAATCCGTGGGACAAACCGCGCACGCCAGGCCCGCGCGGCCCGCGCCCTGGCGGTCCGAACGCAGGTCCACGCCCCGGTGGCAACAATCGACCTGGTGCACCACGCCCACCCGGCCCGCGAGGTCCACGTCCCGGTGGAGGTGGGCGTCCAGGCGGTGGCAATCGCGGTCCACAGGGTGGGAATCGGTAATCCAACGAATCGAGGATTCGTAGCCAGGATGCAGCGCAGCGAAAAACTCGGCGCGTCCGGTCCTGCCGATGCAAAAGGTGAATACCGCGTTGCGGAAAGAAATCGCGGCTTCGGTGAGTAAACCCGGATTCCACTACGCCGCATCCGGGCTACGTTGACTGCAGCGCTCCTTCCTCACTTCACATCAGCCACATCCCGGACACGCAGCGCGATCCCAAGCTGACCGTCAACGCGTGCAGCGGGGTCAACAATGTCGTCGAGGGGTGCAGAGCACTGGGATGTCGTCGTGATAGGCGCCAGCTTCGGGGGAGCGGCATGTGCGTTGGCTGCAGCGCGTGCCGGGCTGCGGGTCTGCGTGCTGGAGCGCAAGCGCGATCCCGGAATCAAGCTCCACACCACCGGGATCATCGTCAAGGAAGCCGCCGAGGACACGTGGCTCAGCCGCATTCCCGGCAACCTGGTGCGCAAGATGGAGCATGTGCGGTTGTATGCGCCAAACCTGCGCAGCCTGTCGCTGCACTCGCCGGGCTATTACTTCCTGACCACGGACACGCCGAATGTCATGCGTTGGCTGGCGGACGAGTTGCGCACTGCAGGCGTCGACTTGCGGCTGATGCAGTCCTTCACCAACGCTACGCGCGCCGGCGATGGCTGGCATGTCGAAGGCCTGGGACACACGCGTTACCTGGTCGGCGCCGATGGCGCGAAGTCGCGCGTTGCACAACGCGCCGGGCTCGGCCGCGTCCGTGATTTCCTCTACGGCGTCGAATACGAATTCGCTGGCGCCACCTTGCACGAGCCCGATGCCCTGCATTGCTTCCTGAGCAAGCGTTATGCGCCCGGCTACATCGGCTGGGTCGCGCAGAACCCGACCGGCGTGCAGGCCGGACTCGCCTTCCAGCATCGGGCGACGCGCACCGGGGTGCCGGACATCGCAGGGTTCCTTGACCGCGTGCGTGATGGTGTTGGCCTGCCGCACGGCATGAAACCCACTGCAACACGCGCAGGGCTGGTGCCTTGTGGCGGTCCGGTGTCGCCGCTCGCAGCGCCAGGTGTGATCCTGACTGGAGACGCCGCGGGGATCGTCTCGCCGGTCACGGCCGGCGGCATCCATTCCGCCTGGCGCCATGGCTGGACGGTGGGTGACGCCATCGCGCAGCGCCTGCGCCACGGCGGCCTGCCACCGGAACAGGTGGCACTGCAGGCCGCGCCGCGTTTCCGCGTCAAGCGCGCATTGCGCTGGGCCTACAACCATTGCCAGCTGGATTGGCCGGTGGATCTGCTGTTGCATTCGGCGCCGCTGCGCTGGGCGGCCGAGCAGGTGTATTTCCACAAGCACGGCAGGTAACCGGGTGCGCTGGGTTGGCTGCACAGCCCAGCATGCCGATCGCCGGTTGCCGGCTAGTTCGAACCAACGCAGCCTAGGCCAGTGTAAAGCGATCGCCATCCAGCATCGCCGGGAAACGCTCGCGATGTGCGGCAAGTTCGGCGCCCTGCAGCGTGGTGGTGACGATGACCTCCTCATCGGTGCATTCGCTGATCGGTTTCCCCAGGAAATCGATCACGGCGCTGTCGCCTGCGTAGTGCAGTCCGTTTCCGTCGGTGCCGACACGATTGAGGCCGGCGACAAAACACAGGTTTTCGATTGCGCGCGCCCGCAGCAGCGTCTTCCACGGATAGGCGCGCGCCGACGGCCAGTTGGCAACGTACAGCAGCAGGTCGTAATCGAGTTGGCTTTTCCGCTCGACGTCATGGCGGTTGCGCGAGAACACGGGGAAGCGCAGGTCGTAGCAGACCAGCGGGCAGATGCGCCAGCCACGCCATTCGACGGTCAACCGCTCGCTGCCGGCCGCGTAGCGCTCGTGCTCCTTGGCGAAACGGAACAGGTGGCGCTTGTCGTAGGTGTGCAGGCCGCCGCCCGGCGTCGCGAACAACAGTCGATTGAAGACACCCCCATCGGAACGCAACTGCACGCTTCCGCACACGGCCGCGTCGAGCTGTTCCGCCTGCGACTTGATCCATGCCACCGTCGGGCCTTCCATTGTTTCGGCATCGTCGATGGCGTCGTTGCTGAAGCCACTGGTGAACGTTTCCGGCAGCAGCACGAGGTCGGTGATGCCATGCAGTGGCGCCATCAGGTCGGCGTAATACCGGCGATTTCCGGCCGGATCGCGCCACAGGGTCGCGCCTTGGACCAGGGAAACACGAAGGTCAGTCAAGAGATGGCTCCCAATGGGCCGCCATCCCGCGCGGGCGGGGTGGCCAGCAAAAAAATCAAAGTGCCTGCAACCGCTCGATTGCAGCGTCCAGCGTCGCCTGGTTCTTGGCGAAGCATAATCTTGCGAGACGCTGCCCCGGAGGCGGCGTTTGATAGAACGGCGACAACGGAATCGCAGCCACGCCCTTTTCTTCCACCAGCCACCGACAGAACGGCGCATCGTCCAGGTCGCTGACCGCCGAATAATCCACCAGCTGGAAATATCCGCCAGGCACCGGCAGCGGCTTCAATTGCGTCGTCAGCAGCTGTTCGCGAAACGCATCGCGCTTGGCCTGGTAGAACGAACCGAGTTGCTCGTAATGCTCCGGCTCGGCGTCCAGCATCGCCGCGAACGCATGTTGCGCCGGTGCGAAGGTGCAGAAGGTATTGTATTGGTGCACCTTACGGAACTCGGCGCTCATCGCCGGGGGCGCGATGCAGTAGCCGACCTTCCAGCCGGTGCAGTGGTAGGTCTTGCCGAAGCTGGAAATGACGAAGGTGCGTTCGCGCAATTCCGGGTACCGCAGCGCCGATTCATGACGCACGCCATCGAAAACGATGTGTTCGTACACCTCGTCGGACAGCAGCACGATCCGCGTATCGCGCAGCATCTCCGCCACGATCCGCATGTCATCCGCAGTCAGCATCGCGCCGGATGGATTGTGCGGGCTGTTGAGCATCAACATCCGCGTTTTTGGCGTGATCGCGTCGCGCACGCGTTGCCAGTCCGGCGCAAACGTGTGTGGATCCAGGGCGACATGCACGGCACGCGCGCCCGCGAGATCGATGGCGGGTTCGTAGCAGTCGTAGCACGGGTCGAGGACGATGACCTCCTCGCCCGGCCGCACCACCGCGTGGATCACGTTGAAGATGGCTTCGGTCGCGCCACTGGTGACGGTGATTTCGCTGTCAGGGTTGACTCCATCGCCATAGACGCGCGCGGTCTTGCGCGCGATGGCCTGACGCAGCGACGGGATGCCGGTCATCATCGCGTACTGGTTATGGCCGTCGCGCATCGCTTTGTCGAGTTCATCGACCAGCCGCTGCGGCACGGGAAAATCGGGAAAACCCTGCCCCAGGTTCACGGCATCGTGCTCGGCCGCGAGCTGCGACATCACGGTGAAAATCGTGGTGCCCACCTTGGGCAATTTGGTCTGCATGTCAGGCAAGTGCTGCACCATGTGGATGTCCGTGACGGGAAGGAGTTCCGCGATCACCGGAGTTTACGGATGCGCGGTGATGGGTTAAACCTCTGCCATGCCCGAGACGTCCGAATCATTGATTGCACTGCGCGACGCCTACCTCGCCGCCGACTACCGCTGGCAGCACGGCGGGCATTGGTTTCCCCTGGGGATCGGCGCACCTGCAGGGGAAATTGGCATTGCATTTCCAGATGCCATGCACTTCGGCGTGATCACCGCGTGGAATCCGCGCTCGGTGCCCCAGCTGGAACAGGTGAACCGCGACGCAGACCATGCAATGCATGACGCGCTCGAAAGCAGCGGCCTGGCGTACCGGCCGGCGTTCGCCGCGGCGCGCAATCGCAGCTGGAAGGAGTCGAGCTGGCTGGTGATCGATATGCCGCTGCCCGGATTTGATGCGCTGGCGCGGCGGTTTGGTCAACTGAGCACGTTGTGGTGGCAATCCGGCAAGCCGCTGCGGCTGCGGATGTACGCGGCAATGCCCGCAATGGGCGAGCACGCCTTCGTCGACTGGATAAAATAGGCCTGCGACGGCCGCTCCGGCCACGGCGATCCCATGCCAGACACCCAACACACCGCCCCGCCGCTGCTGGCCGCGCGCGGCCTGAGATTCGCGCGCAATGAGCAGCCAGTGTTCGGGCCGCTGGATTTCGCCGTCGATGGCGGCGAGGCCTTGCTTGTGCAGGGAGACAACGGCGTCGGCAAGACAACGCTCCTGCGCGTGCTGGCCGGTCTGCTGCGCGCCGATGCGGGTGAAATCGATCTCGACGGCACGCGGGCGCGCACCCGCGATCGCAGCCGTTCGATTGCCTATCTCGGCCACCTGCCCGCACTCAAGGCGGACCTCACTGCAATGGAGAACCTGCGCTTCCTGTGCGGCCTGCACGGTCGCAAGCGCGGGCAGCATCCGGCCAGCGTGCTTGACGTCGTCGGACTCGCCGGATTCGACGACATGCCCGCCCGGCAACTTTCCGCGGGCCAGAAAAAGCGCCTGTCGCTGGCGCGCCTGTGGATGTCGCCGGCGCCGGTCTGGTTGCTCGACGAGCCCTATGCCAACCTCGATCTCGAAGGCATCACGCTGGTCAATCGGCTCGTCACGGCGCATCTGCGCGAGGGCGGCGCGGCGCTGGTGACCACGCATGGCGCATATGCGGCGCCGCCGGTACGGACCAAACAATTGACGCTGGAACGTCCGGCATGATCTGGTCCGCCACCAAGGCCCTGATCGCTCGTGACCTCCGCCTGCTTTGGCGTCGGCGCGGCGATTCGCTGCAACCCGCCTTGTTCGCGCTGCTGGTGGTGATCCTGTTCGCACTCGCGCTTGGCGGCGAAGCGCAAGCACTGGCGAAGGTTGCCGCCGCGGTCCTGTGGCTCGCGGTACTGATGGCTGGTCTGCTTGCGCTCGACACGCTGTTTCGTGGCGACGCCGAGGACGGCTCGCTCGAACAATGGCTGCTGGCACCGGTGCCCCTGGCCTGGCTGGTGGCCGTGCGCGTGTTCACGCACTGGGCGACGACCGCGCTGCCGTTGCTGATCGTCACGCCGTTGCTGGCCGAGCTCCTGCACCTGCCGCGCGAGCAGTTGCCGGTATTGCTGGCGTCGCTGGCCCTGGGCACGCCGTTGCTCAGTCTGCTGGGCGCGGTCGTGGCCGCATTAACCGTCGGCATGCGCCGCTCCGGTATCCTTGTCGCGTTGCTGGCGTTGCCGCTGTATGTGCCGGTACTGATATTCGGAGCAGGCAGCGTGGCTCGCGTTGCCCAAGGTCTCGACCCCGTCGGCGCGCTGTTGTTGCTCGGCGCGGGACTGGTGATGGCGCTCGTACTAGCTCCGCTGGCAGCGGCTGCCGCGATCCGCATCGCGCTGGGTTGATGCAGCGCTGAATTGATGAAGCTGCTTCCTCCACGCCCATTTCTTCGCCGCATTGCGTGCGAAGGCTTCGAGAACCGATGAATCCTGTCGTCCGCTGGTTCCACCAACTCGGCTCACCGCCTTATTTCGATCGCTT
>JBDSEX010000329.1:0-5070 GCA_039919835.1 Luteimonas sp. | reverse complement strand
ATCGCGGGCGCGCCGGGCTGCGGGAAGACCACGCTGGCGCATCAGATCATCTTCGCGAATGCGACCCCGCAGAAGCCGGCGCTTTATTTCACCGTGCTTGGCGAACCGGCCATCAAGATGTTGCGCTACCAGCAGCAGTATTCCTTCTTCGACCCGGCCAAGCTGGGCAAGGCCGTGCGTTTCATCAATCTGAGCGACGTGGTCCTGGAAAAGGACTTGGGCGCGGTGCTGGAGGAAATCATCCGGGAAGTGGCGGCGTGCAGCCCCGGCATCGCGTCGCGGAACAATGCGTATTCATCGGTCGCGCCTTCGCGCATCGCATCGACCGACATCAACTGCGTGCGGACGTCGACCAGCTGCAGGCCCTGCGTGAATACGCGGACCTTGTCTTCCTCGATGGTGCGGATCGGCGACAGCTGGCCGTCGGCGACCAGCCCGAAGACGTCGCGCACGGTGCGCGGGCCGAACAACGGCAACTCCACGTAACGCGATTTCTTCCAGCCCCACACACCCAGCGTCTGGCCGAAATCCTCGCTGCGGTTGGGCAGTTTGAGTTTCGTCGCTGGATCGAAAAATCCGCCGAGGCCGAGCGTCGCATTGACGGCGAAACGCGCGACCGACTGGCCGGCCTGTTTCGGCTTGCCCTGCAGCAGCGCGTTGAGCGCGCTGACCGGCTGGCCGAGATTGCTGAAGAAATTCCCCACGCCCAGCCGCAACGGCCGCGGCACCACCGCGATGTAGGCCTTCGCGAGCGGCGTCGCAATCGTGCGATCGACCGCGTTGTTGAAGCGATGCACGCGGCGGTTGAGTTTCTCCCACGGATCGTAGGAGGACGGTTCGATGTAAGGGGCGGGCAGCGTGGGATCGGCGAGCGGATCGTATTGCTGGGTGCCGTAGAGCGCGTTGAAGTCGTCTTCGGCTTGCGTGCGCGGGTCCTGCGGCAGCGTTTGGCCGGCGACCGGCGATGGCGCTTCGCCCTGCGACGCTTCCGTTCCGGGAGCCTGTCCCGCTGCCGTGACCGGTTGCTCGCCGTACAAGGCGTCCGCATCGGCTTCTGCCTGCGTGGAGTCGGTTGTTGCCTGCACGGTCTCCTGCGCCGCGCTGTCGCTGGCGACGGGCGTTTGCGCGCCTGCGTTGCCGAATGAGAGCGACAGGAAGAGGGCGAGAAGGAGGGGGCTGTGCATGGAGTGAGTTTACCGGAGAGCGTTTGGGCCGGTGTTAGCGGTGCGTTTCAGTTTGCCTTGCAGCTTGACCTGCTCGGGAGCCACGTTCGCCAAGCCGGGAACGTTGCGAATTCATTCGCGCGCGCTTGACCTGCCCGCAACGTGCGAATGAATTTGCAGCCACTGAGGGTGCGTTCGCGCCGACGTTATGCCGCAAACGCCAGATCCGGCCCGAGGCGGTAGGCCGCGCGCAGTTCGGTGAGATTCGACGGATTGCCCACCACCGCGACTGCACCACCGGCGCGCGCCGCGAGCTCTGCCAGCAGCGCAAGGCCCGCGCTGTCGACATGGCCAACCTGGGTCAGGTCGAAACGCGAAACGCCGCCCGAGAGGGGCAGCGCCTTCGACCACAATGCGGCGACCGCGGGCCGATCGAGCACGCCGCTGAAACGAAGCGCGTCGCCGTCGCGCGCCACCGAGGCGTCAGCGGATGGCATCGGCCTGGACCTTGCCCGCCTTCAGGTCCGTCGCAACCTGCCGGATCGACTTGCGAGACAGTTCCGAATCGAACTGGCTGCGGAAGGTCTGCACGAACGACACGCCTTCCACCATCACGTCGAACACCTTCCACTGCGAGCCGACCTTGCGCATCAGGTAATCGACCGGAATCGGTTCACCGCCGCTGCGCAGGAATTCGCTCGCAACGCGCACGCCGCGGCCGCCGGGCAGCGCGGTTTCTGATTTCATGCGCACGCGGAGTTCGGTGTTGAAGTCGAGCAGCGACGAGCCGTAGCGCTGCATCAGGTTCTCGGCCAACGCATCGGCGAACAACTTGACGTCCGCGTTGGATGCACCGCGGCCGTGGCGGCCCAGCACCAGGCGGCCGGCGTAATCGCGGTCGAACATCTGGCTGAATTCGCTGGTGACGAACTGTTTCAGCGCGCCGCGGTTCCGCGTGAACTCGGCGCGGCGGCGTTCCAGCGTCGCCAGCACGCGCGTGCTGTTGGCGAGGACCAGCTGGCTGGGCGTGCCCTGCGTGATCGCGGCGCTGGTGGCCGATTTCTTCGCGGCTTGCGCGGAAGCGAACATCGGCGTCGCGATCAGGAAGGTGGCGGCGACGAGAAGCGAAAGGGTAGTGCGTTTCATGGCGTGTCTTCCGTGGAGGGCGGAGTGGGGTCGGTTGGAGTGGCATCCGCGGCCGGAGTTTCCGGAGCCTGCGAAGCGACGGCGGCGCCTTCGGCCGGCTCGCCCTCAGCAGGCTTGGGACCGCCGCTGAACATGTACTTGACGACCAGCTGCATCAGGTCGACTGCGGATTGGGTGAGGAGGATCTCGTCCCCGGCCTTCAGCGTTTCGATATCCCCGCCGGGCTGCAGGCTGATGAAACTCTCGCCGAGCAGGCCTGCGGTGAAGATGCCGGCCGCAGTATCGGCGGGCATGTCCTTGTAGCGGTTGTCGATGGCGAGGGTCACGATGGAATCGTATTTAACCGGGTCCAGCTGAATGTCGGCCACGCTGCCGACGACAACCCCGCCGATCTTGATCGGCGCCGATGGGCGCAGCTGCCCGATGGTGCTGAAGCGCGCCTTCAGCGGATAGGTATTGCCGCCGCCGAAACCGAACTTGCCGTTGGTGGACGCGATCGCCAGTACAAGCAGCGAGGCCAGCGACAGCAGCAGGAAGGCGCCGACCGCGAATTCGAGACGTGGACCACGGATGGCCATGGGTTAACTCCTGAACAACAAGGCGGATAGAACGAAATTGAACATCAGCACCAGCAGCGAGGCGTTGACCACCGCGCGCGTGGTGGCGATGGAGGTGCCTTCGATGGTGGGCTCGGCGTGATAGCCCACATACGACGCTACCAGTGCCGCGGTGCCGCCGAACACCGCCGCCTTGACGAAGGCGAAGACGAAATCCTTGTCGAAATCGACGGCATCTTTCAGCACCTGCCAGAACGTGCCGGCGTCGATACCGATCACGTGCACGGCTTCGAAATAACTCGCGCTGATGGCCAGGCTGCAGAAGAAGCCGGTCAGCAGCGGCACGCAGATGACGGCAGCCCAGAACCGCGGCGCGACCACTTTCGCCACGGGATCGATCGCCATCAGGCCAAGCGCGGTGATCTGGTCGGTGGCGCGCATCAGGCCGAGCTCGGCGGCAATCGACGACCCGGCGCGGCCGATGAACAGCAGCGCGGTGAGCACCGGCGCAAGTTCGCGATACAGCCCGAGCCCGACCAGTGCGCTGATCTGGTTGGCGGCGCCGTAGGTCTCAAGCGCGCGGTAGCCAAGCAGCGTCACTGAAAGGCCCACGAAGGCACCGCCGACGGCAATGATCGGCAGGCTGCGCGCGCCGATCTTGTAGATCTCGCGCACCAGTTCCCGCCAGAAGTCCGCGGTCGGTTTCGACGCCCGCAATACCGACAGCGAGAACAGGCCGGCGCGGCCGAGGGAGCGGGTGGCGGTGAGGAAGGGCATCAGGTGCTTGAGTCAGGGGCTTTGCCCCTCGCCCTGCGAAGGCAGGAGGAGGCTGGGAGGGGGCTGTGTCGGAACGCGTCACTGTCAACGGATGTGGATGTTGCCGTTCGGCTCGCGAAAGGATCGTTGGATCCGACGCAACCCCTCCCCAGCCCTCCCCTGCAGCCGCAGGGGAGGGAGCGTAGCGTGGCGATCCGCAACATCACGCCGCACGCTCCGTCACCGCATCGAACGCGATCGGTCCATCCGGCTCGCCGCGCAGGAACTGCAGCACCAGCGGATCACTGGTCGCTTCCAGTGCCTTCGGCGTACCGGAAAAAACAATCCCGCCGTTGGCGATGACGATGGCGTGGTCGGCGATGGGCAGGGTCTCGTGCACGTGGTGGGTGACGATGATGCTGGTCAGCCCGAGCGTGTCGTTGAGCCGCTGGATGAGGCTCATGATCACGCCGCTGGCGATCGGATCCAGGCCGGTCAGCGGCTCGTCGTAGATCATCAACGGCGGATCCAGTGCCAGCGCGCGCGCCAGTGCAACGCGGCGCGCCATGCCGCCGGACAACTCGCGCGGGAACAATTCACTCGCGGTGCGCAGACCGACCGCATGCAGCTTCATCTGCACCAGCCGATGGATCACCGGCTCAGGCAGGTTGGTGTGCGTGCGCAGCGGCAGGCCGACGTTTTCGCCCACGGTGAGGTCCGTGAGCAAGCCGTTGCCCTGCAGCAGCACGCCGATCCCTTTGCGAAGTTCAAGCAGCGCGCGCTTTTGCAGCGGGACGGGGTGGCCGAAGACTTCGACGCGGCCGGCGGCGGGCACCAGTTCACCGGTCAATGCGGCCAGCAGCGTCGACTTGCCACTGCCCGACGGACCCAGCACCGCGGTGATGCTGCCACGCGGCACGGTGAGGTCGATGTCGCGCAGCACCGCGCGTCCGCCGCGCTCGAGGCGCAGGGCGTGCAATCGCACGGCGGGGTTCGAAACACTCTCCATCAGCGGATCAGGTACCTGGTCAAAAGAGGGGTCCAGCGAAAAACCTCGCGCAGCTTGGCGAACGCCGGCTGAATCGCGCGGGAAGTCGGCCCGCTGCTCCGGCGCAAGCGGTATTGCATAACTAAGGAGTGAGTCTCCCGCCGTGCGACGACGCTCCGGCATCATGTGCCATGCCCGATGCCGGTCGCGGTTTTCGCCTCATCCATTCCAATGCCCTCGACGTGCTCGCCGGGGTCCTGGTGGAGCGCCTGCGCGCATCGCCGGCCGGCGTCGACTGGATGCAGCCGGAGATCGTCCTGGTGCCGCAGTTCTCGATGCGGCGCTGGCTGCAGCAGTCGCTCGCGGAATCGCTCGGCATCTGCGCCAACGTGCGCTTCCTGGCGCCGGGTGAGTTCGTCGACATGGCGCTCGATGCCAATGTCGGGCCCGCGGCCCCTGG
>JBDSEX010000279.1:0-5183 GCA_039919835.1 Luteimonas sp. | reverse complement strand
ACGATGTCGTAGCCCTCGACTTTCAGCTGGGTGAGGATGCGCTCGGAATCAACCAGTGCCTTGGGGCAACCGAGGCTGACGAAACCGACTTTGGGGTTCTGCAACGACATGTGGATGCGGCTTGTTTCGCAGCGGGAAACGGGCGCGAAGTATAGCCGGTGGATAGAATCGCCCTTTCCGTGACGGCATGGCGCAATGGGACAGGCAATCAGCATTCAGGTGCCGCAGATGGACCCGGTTGGCGGCTGGCGCGCCGATCCAGTGGGCTTGCAACGCGGCGCGCTGGTCGTGGCCCAGGAAATCTTCGGGGTGAACGCGCACATGCGCAGCGTGGTGGATCGCTTTGCCGCCGAAGGTTTCGTCGCCATCGCGCCGGCGATGTTCGATCCGGTGGAACGCGACGTCGAACTTGACTATGGCCCGGCCGGATTTGCCAAGGGACGTGAACTCGTGTCCGCGCTGGGGTTCGATCGCGCAGTCGCCATCGTCGATGCAACGGCGCAAGCGCTGCAGGGCGAGGGGCACAGGCCCGGCGTGGTGGGTTACTGCTGGGGCGGAAGCGTCGCCTTCCTGGCCAACACACGGCTGGGCTTGCCTGCGGTCAGCTACTACGGTGCACGCACCGTGCCGTTCCTCAGCGAACCATTGCATGCGCCGATGCTGTTTCATTTCGGTGCGGATGACTCCAGCATTCCGAGTTCCGATATCGAGTTGCATCGTCGTAAGCAAACCGATGCCGAGGTCCATGTCTATCCTGGCGGCCACGCGTTCAACCGGGACGTGGATCCGACCCACTACCATGCTCAGAGCGCCGCACTTGCGTTGCAACGCACGCTCGCCTTCTTCGCCGCAAACCTGCAATGACGGACTTCGTGCTCGACCCCCGGCTCGAGGGGGACAGCGTGTTCCTGGCAGACGGCCCGCTGTCGCAGGTCCGGCTGATCGATGACACGCGCTTCCCGTGGCTGCTGCTTGTTCCGCGCGTGAATGGCGCCGTGGAATGGATCGACCTCGATGGCGCGCAGCAACGCCTGTTGCTGGCCGAGATGCACCGAGCCGGGTCGCTGCTGCGTGACGAGCCAGCGGTTGAAAAACTCAATATCGGCGCGTTGGGCAATGTCGTTCGACAGTTGCACGTACATCTGGTCGGCCGCCACGCAGGGGATGCGGCATGGCCGGCGCCGGTCTGGGGTTTTGGCGCCATGCAGCGACACGATGCGACCCTGCTGGCCAGAAAAATCGATGCGTGGCGTGCGCGGCTTGCGTGAAGTGCATCTATTACTGTGCGTCTAGTAAACAACGGAAAACGAATCGGTCTTTCCCGCGAAGGCGGGCATCCAGCGACTTGAGACTGTTGAAGCAATGTCACTGGCTTCCCGCCTTCGCGGGAATGACCGATTCATTTCTTTTTACAGGACGCACAGGAGTAGACGCGCTTCACGCAAGCCGCGCCCGCCACGCGTCGATTTTTCCGGCCAGCAAGGCCGCATCATGGCGCTCCATGGCGCCAAAACCCCAGACTGGCGCCGGCCATGCCGCATCGCCTTCGCGGCGGCCGACCAGATGTACGTGCAATTGCCGGACGACATTGCCCAGCGCGCCGACGTTGAGTTTTTCGACCGATGGCTGGTCCCGCAACAACGATCCGACTTGATGAATCTCGGCCAGCAACAGCCGTTGCTGCGCACCATCGAGCTCGATCCAATCCACTGCGCCATTGACGCGCGGCACCAGCAGCAGCCAGGGGAAACGCGTGTCGTCGATCAGCCGGACCTGCGACAACGGGCCGTCTGCGAGGAACACGCTGTCCCCCTCGAGCCGGGGGTCGAGCACGAAGTCCGTCATTGCAGGTTTGCGGCGAAGAAGGCGAGCGTGCGTTGCAACGCAAGCGCGGCGCTCTGAGCATGGTAGTGGGTCGGATCCACGTCCCGGTTGAACGCGTGCCCGCCAGGATAGACGTGGACCTCGGCATCGGTTTGCTTCCGACGATGCAACTCGATATCGGAACCCGGAATGCTGGAGTCATCCGCACCGAAATGAAACAACATCGGCGCATGCAATGGTTCGCCGAGGAAGGGCACGGTGCGCGCACCGTAATAACTGACAGCAGGCAGGCCCAGCCGTGTGTTGGCGAGGAAGGCGACGCTGCCGCCCCAGCAGTAACCCACCACGCCGACATTGTGCCCCTCGTCTTGCAGCTCACGGACCGTTGCCTCGACGATGGCGATGGCGCGATCGAATCCCAGCGCGGCGACGAGTTCACGTCCATTGGCTACCGCGTCGGGACCATAGGCAAGCACGACGTCGCGTTTCACCGGATCGAACAGCGCCGGCGCGATGGCGACAAAACCTTCCTCGGCAAAGCGATCCACCACGCTGCGCATGTGCGCGTTCACCCCGAAGATTTCCTGGGCCACGACCAGCGCGCCGCGTTGCACGCCCACTGGATCGGCGCGCCAGCCGCCAACCGGGTCCATCTGCGGCACCCGAATGCTGATTGCCTGTCCCATTGCGCGATGCCGTCACGGAAAGGGCGATTCTATCCACCGGCTATACTTCGCGCCCGTTTCCCGCTGCAAAACAAGTCGCATCCACATGTCGTTGCAGAACCCCAAAGTCGGTTTCGTCAGCCTCGGTTGCCCCAAGGCACTGGTTGATTCCGAGCGCATCCTCACCCAGCTGAAAGTCGAGGGCTACGACATCGTGCAGAGTTACGATGCGGCCGACGTGGTGGTGGTCAATACCTGCGGTTTCATCGACTCGGCCGTGACCGAATCGCTGGATGCGATCGGCGAAGCCCTCGCAGAGAATGGCAAGGTCATCGTCACCGGTTGCCTCGGCAAGCGTCCAGAACAGATCCGCGCCGCGCATCCCGATGTGCTGTCGATCAGCGGTCCGCAGGACTATGTGAGCGTCATGGACGCTGTGCATCGCGCGCTGCCGCCAAAACACGATCCGTTCATCGACCTGATGCCGCGCCGGGTGGGAGATGACCGCACGCTCGACGACGGCATCGGCGTCAAGCTGACACCGAAACATTACGCGTACCTGAAAATCTCCGAAGGGTGCAATCATCGTTGCAGTTTCTGCATCATCCCGTCGATGCGCGGCGACCTGGTGTCGCGCCCGGTGGATGAGGTTCTTCGCGAAGCCGAAAAGCTGGTGCGCGGCGGGGTGCGGGAACTGCTGGTGATCTCGCAGGACACCTCGGCCTACGGCGTCGATGTGAAATACGCGGAGCGCATGTGGCGCGACAAGCCCTATCAGACCCGCATGAAAGCCTTGTGCGAAGGCTTGTCGGAACTGGGCGTGTGGACGCGGCTGCACTATGTGTATCCGTATCCGCACGTCGACGACATCATTCCGCTGATGGCCGACGGGAAACTGCTTCCCTATCTGGACATTCCGTTCCAGCACGCCAGTCCGCGCGTGCTGAAATTGATGAAGCGTCCCGGCGCAGTCGACAAGACGCTCGAGCGAATCCAGCGTTGGCGCACGGTTGCCCCGGACATCACCGTCCGTTCGACCTTCATCGTCGGCTTCCCGGGCGAAACCGAGGCTGAATTCGAGGAGCTGCTGGATTTTCTCGACGAAGCGCAGCTCGACCGGGTCGGCGCGTTCGCCTACTCGCCGGTCGAGGGCGCGCGTGCGAATGCATTGCCCGATCCCGTGCCGGAGGCCGTGAAACAGGAGCGGTTGGCGCGCTTCATGGCGCGACAGGCGGACATCTCGACCTCCAAGCTCGAGGCCAAGGTCGGCAGCGTGCAACGCTGCATAGTCGATGCGATCGACGGTGAACTCGCGATCGCCCGCTCGATGGCCGACGCCCCGGAAATCGACGGTGTCGTGCAGGTGCAGGACGGCCGCGACGCCGGACTCGAACCCGGTGAATTCGTCGATGTGGAGATCATGGGCAGCGATGAGCACGATCTCTACGGTGAAGTCGCCTACGCGACCGCCGCCCACTGAGGCGAGGATGGCGTCGCGTCGTTTCGTCGCGCCGCTGCGCGCGCAGGTCGCAGCCGATTGTTTTGACCAGCCTGTGTTCTCCGCGTACGCAGGGCAAATGGACTGGCTGCGGGGAGAGGAGTGGCCCGACATCGATGCGATGAACCGGGCCCTGCATGCGGATCCCGGTAGGGCTGACTTGGTGTTCGTCGAGCAGTCATCGGCCCAGCTGGACGACGGCTTGCACTACGAGCAACGCATCCGCGGCACCGGCAGGATCTCCACGCGGGCAAGCAACTGGCACGACCTGTTCAATGCATTGGTCTGGATGCGCTATCCGGCTTTGAAGCGTGTATTGAATGGCCGGCAGGTGGAAGAAATCGAGCGGATGGGACTGAAAATCCGCAGCCGGGCACAATCTGCGCTGACGCATTTCGATGAAGGCGGGGCGGTGGTCGTGGTGCGCGATCCAGGCCTGGTTGCGTTGTGGGACGCGCACGATTGGCACGGCCTGTTCTGGCGCGAGCGAGCCGCGTGGCTCGATGGCCGCATCGCAATCGCGGCGGTGTTCGGCCACGCCTTGCTTGAACAGGCACTGCAGCCGCAACAGTTGCTGGTGGCCAAGTGCATTGCCGTCCGCATCCCGGCCGATGCAGAACAGGCAATCGCGTGCGTCGCGGAAGCAATCGCCACGCGCGCACTGCTGGTCGATCCGCAGGACTTGCGGCCGCTGCCGCTGTCGGGCATCCCCGGATGGAACCTGGCGAATGAACAACAAGATTTCTACCGGGAGGCTGCGTGCTTCAGGCCCTTGCGGGAAGGCCGGACCGATCCGCTGCCGTTGAACGGCTGAAGATACGAAATCGCCATTCACGCCAGCCCATCTGTTCGCCTGGATGGCCGCATGGGCACTTGGGCTTCGTGCATCCACGGGCGCGCTCTCCGCCTCTACAGACAGGAGGCCGCCGCGCCGGAGTATGCTTTGGCCACGCTCAGGAGAACGCATGATGTCGTCCGTCCCGGCAGATCACGTCGCAGTCCATGCTGACGCAGCAATGCAACCCCGCTACGAATGGCGCACGATCCTCCGCCATCGTTGGCCGCTGCGCTGGATGCATTGGATCAATCTCGTCTGCATGGTGATCCTGGTTGGAAGCGGCCTGCAGGTTTTCAATGCGCATCCGGCGTTGTACTGGGGCCAGGCCGCGACCTTCGACGATCCCGTCTTCGCAGCG
>JBDSEX010000265.1:0-3680 GCA_039919835.1 Luteimonas sp. | reverse complement strand
CCGCAAATTCAGCCTCGTGATGAAGATGTGCAGGTATGCTCCCGGGCATGCCCCGTTTTCATGTCATCTTCACCGCCCTCGCCGCCGCTGCGTTGACCTCGTGTTCCGGTCAGGAAACGCGTCCTGCGATTGCGTCGTCGTCGGTCATTGCCGCGCCAGCCGCAACGTCCGTCGTCCCGGATCGCAACGCCGATCTGGTGCAGCGCCTGCACCGGCTTGCCCCCGATGCTGACCCGGGCGTGATCGCACTTGCCGTCGAGGCGCGCGCCTGCGCGATCAAGAGCGGCAAGGTGCACGCGGGCTCGCGAATCGCGGTGATCGATTACACGCGGCCTTCGACGCAGAAGCGGATGTGGGTCTTCGATCTCGACCGGAGCCAGTTGCTCTATTCCGAGCACGTCGCCCACGGGCGCGGCAGCGGCGAGAACTACGCCACGTCGTTTTCCAATCTCGACAGCAGCCATCAGACCAGCCTCGGCCTGTTCACCACCAGCGAAACCTACGTCGGCGGGAACGGGTACTCGCTGCGCATGGACGGACTGGAGCCCGGCATCAACGACAACGCGCGCGACCGCCTGATCGTGATGCACGGTGCCTCGTACGTGGATCCCGGCCAGGCGCAGCGCCAGGGCCGCCTGGGACGCAGCTTCGGTTGCCCCGCACTGCGGCCGCAGGTGGCACAACAGGTCATCGACACGTTGAAGCAAGGCCAGATGTTGTTCGCCTACGCGGACGAGGCGGCGTGGTTGTCGGGGTCGCGCTACTTCGCCTGCAGTGGACGTAGTGCGCGAGACATTCTCGCCTCTGCGCGGAATGCGCACGGCGCCAGTGGGAACGTGATCGCCGCTGCGCATTGATTGCTTTGCAAGCGCAGTATCGAAAAATCCCGCGTTGCGGGATTTTTTTCTGAAGGGCTCCGCCCAGCATGATCCGCAGTGGACCCGGCATCCTTGCTTTCAATCCCGAGCAGCTGCACCAGGCACAAGGACTGCATGGAACAACGTCGACAGATCCACCGTTTCTCCGAGCCCATGACCAAGGTTGCGCAAGGCTTCATGGTGATGGGCTTGCGCCTGCGCGGCAGGACACGCGACGCTGCCGTCGATCAAGTCGCGGAACTGTTCGCGATGCACCAGCGCTTGGTCACGACAAATGACGTGACAGCTGGCACGCGCACCGACACCACGCCGGTTGACGGGCCACCCGAACTGGAACAACTCAGGCCGGACGTCCTCGACGCGTGGTCACGGGGAAAGGTATGGGACTCGATCCAGCTGCTGCGGAACCACGCGGGTCGCGTGCCTACCGTCCAGGGCGGGCCGCGTCCGCGTTGGGTCAAGGTCGCGATCATCGCTGGCGTGATTGCCATGTTGTTCGCGCTGGCATGCGCCGGATTTTTTGCGTTCCTGGTCTATATCGCGGTCACCGGAGCCCACGCGGCAGGCTGACCCCAGCCTGCACGCGCTTTCGACAGCTCGCGGTTGCGGGGCAGGATTGATTGCCCGCCGGCATCCACCCTGTTTATGCGGCCTGCACGATCCGCAGCGGGTTGTTCCACTCGGCCAGCAACTCCGCTTCGCGCGCCTTGGCAGTGTGCAGATGCGCTTCCTTGACGTGGCCGTAGCCGCGGATGTGTTCGGGGATGCTGGCGATGCCGGCCGCGAGATCGACGTTGCCGTTGTCGAGCGTGGCCAGAAGACCGCCAACCGTTTTTTCATAGTCGCCGATGAGTTGGCGTTCGCCCTTGCGTTCGGCGCTGTAGCCGAAGACGTCGAGTGGGCCGCCACGCAGGAATTTCAGCTTCGCCATCACCGCGAACGCGGTCAGCATCCAGCCGCCGAATTCCTGCTTGATCAGCCGGCCTTCCCCGTCCTTCCTCGCGAACAGCGGCGGCGCAAGGTGGAACTTCAGTTTGAAATCGCCCTCGTACTGCTGCTCGAGCCTGCGCTTGAAATCGCCGCTGGTGTACAGGCGCGCGACTTCATATTCGTCCTTGTAGGCCATCAGCTTGAAGAAGTAGCGGGCGACGGCCTCGGTGAGGTCGGTGGAGCCGGGGGCGCGGGCTTGTTCGGCGCTGCGAACGTTGTCAACGAACGTGGAATAGCGTCTGGCGTAGGCGGCGTTCTGGTAGTCGGTGAGGAAGGCGGTGCGACGCGAAATCAGTTCATCGAGCGAGCGCGAAAGACGCAGGTCGTCGAGGGGAAGGAATGCAACGTTGCCATGCTCCCCCGCCCTCATTCGCTCCTGCGGCGCACCGTCCGCCGGAGGATGACGCGAAGGGCCGGCGGGCAGGTGCCGCAACTCGTCTTCGCGGCGCGTTGCCGACAGCGCATCCGACAAGCCCGACTCATGCCCTTCCGACGCACGCGGGGCGAGCATGGGCAATTCGCGTGGCGTGGTTTCAGCGGTCGTTGGTGCATTGCGGATGATGCCGGCAGCGTCGTTCACTGCAGGCAGGTCGACGACCGCAAGACGCCCCCACGCAAATGCGGTCTTGTTCATCTCGACCGCGGCGCCGTTCAACTCGATCGCGCGCATGATCGAGTCGTGCGACAGCGGCACCAGCCCCTGCTGCCACGCATAGCCGAGGATGAAGAGATTGCTGCCGATGGCATCGCCGATCAACGCCATCGCGATCTGCGTGGCATCCACCAGCAACGGTTCGCCATCGCCGAGCGCGGTGCGCACGGCGCTGATGATGTCGCTGGCCGGGAACTCCATGTCCGGGCGCGTGGTGAACGTGCCCGGCATTGCTTCGTAGGTATTGAGCACCACCTGCGTGCGCTCGGCGCGGATCTTCGACAGCGCCCAGTAATCGTTGACCACCACCATGTCGCAACCGAGCACCAGGTCGGCTTCGCCGGCGGCGATGCGCACCGCATTGATGTCGGCCGGGGATTTCGCGATGCGGATGTGGGTGGTGACCGCGCCGCCTTTCTGCGCAAGGCCGGTCTGGTCGAGCACGCTGGCGCCCTTGCCTTCCAGGTGCCCGGCCATGCCCAGCAATGCGCCGATGGTGACGACGCCGGTGCCGCCGACGCCGGTGATCAGGATGTTCCATGGCTGCGAGAGGTCGCTGCGGATCGAGGGCATCGGCAAGTTCGCGAGCAATGTTTTCGCGTCGACTTGCTTGCCCTTCTTCAGCTTGCCGCCATGCACGGTGACGAAGCTCGGGCAAAACCCATTCACGCAGGAATAGTCCTTGTTGCAATTGCTCTGGTCGATCTCGCGCTTGCGCCCGAACTCGGTGTCCTTGGGCAGGACCGACACGCAGAAGCTCTTGACGCCGCAATCGCCGCAACCTTCGCAGACCAGCGTGTTGACCATGACGCGCTTCTGCGGATCGACGATCTTGCCGCGCTTGCGCCGGCGGCGCTTCTCGGTGGCGCAGACCTGGTCGTAGATCAGGATCGAGACGCCTTTCACTTCACGCAGTTGTTTCTGCACGGCGTCGAGTTGGCCACGGTCGAAGAATTCGACGCCGGACGGGAAAATCGTCGGGTCCGACCACTTCTCGATGTCGTCAGACAACACGACGATCTTCTCGACGCCTTCGGCGCGCATCTGCAGCGCGATCTGCGGCACCGACAACGTGCCGTCGACCGGCTGGCCGCCGGTCATCGCGACCGCATCGTTGTAGAGGATCTTGTAGGTGATGTTGACGCCGGCCGCGACCGCCT
>JBDSEX010000247.1:0-2538 GCA_039919835.1 Luteimonas sp. | reverse complement strand
CATCAACAAGAGCGAATACGGCCACATCCTCAGCGTCGAGGATCCGATCGAGTTCGTGCACACCTCGCAGAAATGCCTGATCAACCAGCGCGAAGTGCATCGCGACACGCACGGCTTCAACGAGGCGTTGCGCTCGGCGTTGCGTGAGGACCCCGACTACATCCTGGTCGGCGAAATGCGCGACATCGAGACCATCCGGCTGGCGCTGACCGCTGCCGAAACCGGCCACCTGGTATTCGCCACCCTGCACACGTCGTCGGCGGCGAAGACCGTCGACCGCATCATCGACGTATTCCCCGCCGGCGAGAAACCGATGGTGCGGTCGATGCTGTCGGAATCGCTGCGCGCCGTCATCTCGCAGGCGCTGCTGAAGAAGAACGGCGGCGGCCGCACCGCAGCCTGGGAAATCATGGTCGGCATCCCGGCCATCCGCAACCTGATCCGTGAGGACAAGGTCGCGCAGATGTATTCGTCGATCCAGACCGGCCAGCAGTACGGCATGATGACCCTCGACCAGCACCTTCAGGATCTGGTCAAGCGTGGCATGGTGACGCGCCAGCAGGCCAAGGATTACGCCAAGGACAAACGCTTGTTCGAGTAACCGGGAGTCGGGACATGAGCGTTGGGAATCAACTCAATCCGGTGACCCGCCCTTTCCAGCGCAGGCGTCAGTGACGATTCGTCCCGCGTTTACGACCTTCTAGTTTCCCGCTGTAGCGACTCCCCATCCCCCATTTGCAGGCTCCGCAGGAGCAACCCATGAGCAGTATCGACTTCACCTCCTTCCTCAAGCTGATGGCGCACCAGCGCGCGTCCGACCTGTTCATCACCGCCGGCATGCCGCCGTCGATGAAGGTCAACGGGAAAATCGCGCCAATCACGCAGGCGCCCCTAACGCCACAGCAGAGTCGCGACCTGGTGCTCAATGTGATGTCGCCGCCGCAGCGCGAGGAGTTCGAGAAAACGCACGAAGCCAATTTCGCCATTGGGCTGTCCGGCGTCGGCCGTTTTCGTGTGTCGTGTTTCTACCAGCGCAACCAGGTCGGCATGGTGCTGCGCCGGATCGAAACCAAGATTCCGTCCATCGAGGAGCTGAACCTTCCACCGATCATCAAGACGCTGGCGATGACCAAGCGCGGCCTGATCATCTTCGTGGGCGCGACGGGTACCGGCAAAACCACGTCGCTTGCGTCGATGATCGGCTACCGCAACCAGAATTCCACCGGGCACATCATCACCATCGAGGACCCGATTGAATTCGTGCACAAGCACGAAGGCTGCATCATCACCCAGCGCGAAGTCGGCATCGACACCGACAACTGGGAGAACGCGCTCAAGAACACCCTGCGCCAGGCGCCCGACGTGATCATGATCGGCGAAGTTCGCACCCGCGAGGGCATGGACCACGCGATCGCCTTTGCAGAAACCGGCCACCTTGTGCTGTGCACGCTGCATGCGAACAACGCCAACCAGGCGATGGACCGCATGATCAACTTCTTCCCCGAGGATCGACGCTCGCAGCTGTTGATGGACCTGTCGTTGAACCTCAAGGGCGTCGTCGCGCAGCAACTGCTTCCGACCGTCGACGGCAAGGGCCGCCGCGTCGCCATGGAAATCCTGCTGGGCACGCCCTTGGTGCAGGACTTCATCCGCGAAGGCGAAATCCACAAGCTGAAGGACGTGATGAAGGAATCCACCAACCTCGGCATGAAGACCTTCGACCAGAGCCTTTTCGAGCTCTACCAGGCTGGCGAGATCAGCTACGAGGACGCCTTGCGCTACGCCGACTCCGCCAACGAAGTCCGCCTCAAGATCAAACTCGCCCAGGGCGGCGATGCACGCACGCTGGCACAAGGGATGGATGGGGTGGAAGTGGCCGAGGTGCGATAGCGGCTCGCGGTCCGCGGCATTACACCGATCCATGGACCCGCGGCTCCCCGCGGCCTTCCGGCGGCTCTCGTTGTTACGCGCGATCCAGCGGACTGACGACGCCACTCGCGCTGCGGTTGAGTACGTGCGTATAGATCTGGGTCGTCGCCACATCCTTGTGCCCGAGCAGTTCCTGCACGGTACGGATGTCGTACCCGGCTTCCAGCAGATGGGTGGCGAAGGAGTGCCGAAGCGTGTGCGCGGACACCGGCTTGGCGATCCCGGCGCGACCGCATGCCCTCTTCATCGCCCGAGCCAGCATGCCATCGTTGAAGTGGTGGCGTCGCTCGAGGCCATCGCGCGGGTCAGCCGAACGTCGTTCGGACGGAAACACATATTGCCAACCGATCTCGCGCGCCGCATTGGGGTACTTGCGCGATAGCGCGTGTGGCAACCACGCGACCCCAAATCCCTCCTGCAGGTCCAAGGTGTGCAACAGGCACGCTCGCTCCACTTCCCGCTGCAGCGGCTCAACCAATGAGCGCGGCAACACCGTGCGCCGGTCCTTGCCGCCCTTGCCATCGCGGACCGTGATCTCGTTGCGCCCGAAATCCGCGTCCTTGATCCGGAGTCGCAGGCACTCCTTCAAGCGCATGCCAGTGCCGTACA
>JBDSEX010000194.1:0-7696 GCA_039919835.1 Luteimonas sp. | reverse complement strand
ACCTTGCGCACGTTGACCGCGATGTTCTCCATCAGCTCGGCATCGTGCGACTGGCCGCTGATCATCACGATGTCGCCTTCCTTGACTCCAGCACTCTGCGTCACCAGACGCTGCGCCAGTTGTTCGAGGTTGGTGGGGGCTGCGGGGCGCGCTTCGGTAGAAGACGGGGCTGTCCCAGTGGTTGCGGGTGGGGCGTCGGCGACCGGTATGGCGGCGTCCTGCGAGGCAGGTTGGCAGGCGATTAACGCAGTACAAATGGCGGCCGAGAGGCCGAGAGCAACATTGCGACGGATCATGTGGAATCCTCAATTTCCGGCTTTGGCCGGGGCGAAGGATTAAACGTGCCCCGAACCGAGCTACGGCCATGCTGGTGCCTTCGAGGTTGCAAGGCTGGCTTTCAGCAGGGGAAATCCTCTTGCAGCATCGCGGGCTCAGCTGCAAGCCATTGATGTCTCGGCAACCACTCCAAAAATTCAGCGTCTGGTGCCCGATCCCGCGGACGTCACGCACCGAGCAAGCCGGCAACAAAAATTGCGGACCGCCCCGGTACACGATTGAGGACGTGCGCCGAAACGGCCCGCAATCGGGGGCTCAGAAGAACACGCGAAGACCGGTGCTGAAACCACGCCCGGGCAATACCACGGTGTCCTTCAGGAACGAGGTGTGGACCCGTGCGGTCTCATCGCCGAGGTTGCTGCCATCCAGGAACACTTCCCAGCCACTGTCCTGCACGTCCCAGTGATAGGAGATGCGCGCATGCGCCAACGTGTAGCCATCGGTCGCAGTCTCGTTAAGTGCGACATCGTCCTGCTTCGAGTAGCGGATCGCGCCGATGGACGCACGCCAGGCGTCCTGCCGCCACGAAAGGTCCGCGCCGGCGCGCGAAGGCGCGATGCGCGGCACGTTGCCAAAGTTGTTGGCGAATGAGGCACGTACGGTGTCGCCGAATATGCGCAGGTTCCAGGCGTCGGTGAACTTGAACGTGGCTTCGCCTTCGACGCCGCGAAAACGCGCATCGGCTTGGCTCCACACACGGATCGGCAGGCCTGCTCCGTCTTCCTCCTCAGGCTCCGTCATCAAGCCGGTGTCGTTGAGGTAGATGAAATCGTCAAAGCGGTTGTAGTAAGCCGAGAGCTTCATCTCGAAACGATCGCCGTGATAGTGCAGGCCCAGTTCGGCTTGGTTCGCGGCTTCCTCGGTCAGCAGCGCGTTCCCGATTTCGAAGGCGGCGGTGGCGATATGTGGCCCATTGGCGAAGAGTTCCTCCTCGGCCGGCGCGCGCTCGGCGTGGTCGAGATTCATCGTGAGGTCGAAATCTTCCGCGAACTTCCAGATTCCGCCAATCGATGCACTGAAGGGGTTGAATTGACGCTCGATGTCATTGGCCGGATCGCTTTTCACATCATCGATGCGCGCCCCGAAATCGAGCTGGAAGCGGTCGCCGAATTTGCGATTTGCCACGGCAAACAGACCGCGTGCTCGGGTTTTGGTCTGTGGCACGAAGGCTTCCGCGCCGATGGCCTCGAATTCGCTGGTCGAGGCTTGTATTCCGATACCGAGGTTCCAGTTGCTCAGATCGTTCAACGCATATTCGATCCGCCCTTCGGTGGCATTCTTCAAAAACTGTGTGCCGATCTCGTCGCCTTCGAACTCAATGTGTTCGTAATCGGTGTCGGCCACGCTGAAACGCAACGTGCCGTTGCCGCCGAAGGCGGAATTGATCGCGCCCTTCAGCTCGAACCGATTCTGCTTCATGTCGAGACGAACGCCGCCTACGCCCTCAGCTGGATTGCCCGGCTCGCCTGGATTTCCATAGATGTTGTGGAAGCGGCTGCCAGACACGCCGACAAAGCCCCATTCGCCAAGCAACGAGCCGCCGACCGAACCGGTTTTTGTTTTCAGAAAGCTGTTGGCCTGCGTGCCATCCGGCGTGTCGTAGTCCTCGTTGTCGCGAAACACACCATCGACGTGCGCAGCGAATCGTTCGTTGCCTACATCCACCCGCGCCATCTCCGTCATGCCTTCGCTGACGCTGTCGTAACGCGCTTCGGCACGACCACTGGCGCCGCCTTCGGGCGCGTACTCCGGGATGCGGCCATCCACGACGTTCACCACGCCGCCGATCGCGCCCGACCCGTACAACAAGGTCGCGGGCCCTTTCAACACTTCGATTTGGTCGGCCAGGAATGATTCAATGGCCGGGGCGTGGTCCTGGCTCACGGTGGACACGTCCTGCGTCAGCAATCCGCCGGACAGGATGCCGATGCGCGCACCATCAAGACCGCGGATGATCGGACGACCCACGCCCGGACCGAAATTGGAACTCTGCACTCCCGGGAGCGAGTTGACCGTCTCGCCAAGGGTTGCGCCTCGGACGTCGTCAAGCCGCTCGCCGGCTAGCACTTCCACAGGCTTGGCCAGGTCTTCGGTCCCGCCGCGCAACGGACTGGCAGTTACGGTCACCGTATCGAGCGTTTTCGGGTCGTCATGGCGGCTGTCTTGTGGATCGGAGGTTTCAGCTGCCAATGATGTTGAGGCCGCGAAGGACAAGGCCAGTAACAGGATGTTGCGGTTGAAGCAAGAGAATGATCTGTTCATGGGTCTCGGGTAAACTTCAGGTCGGGAACGAGATGTTATAATGTTACATTCTGACAATCCACCGCCAAAGGTCATGAACGGTCAAACCTCTGTCTTACGCAGTGCGGACCGCATTGGTTTCGCAGGTTCGTTTCTGTGCGCCGTGCACTGCGCCGTTTTGCCGCTGGTGCTTGCGATACTCCCTGCATTCGGGCTTGAACTGGGCGGCTGGATCGATATCGACCAGGCCTTCGTGGTGTTCGCGACACTGCTAGGCGCAACCACTCTGACGCTGGGATATCGGCGGCATCGGGTCTTCCGTGCATGGTTGTGGCTGTTGCCGGGACTTGGGCTGGTGTGGCTGGGTGCCTTCACCCGGCTGCACAACCACAGCCTGACCCACGCACTGGTAATGACCAGCGGCGGCTTGTTACTGGCCGCCGCCCATCTGATCAACCTGCGGCTAAGCCACGCCGCCGCAGCACGGCAGCCCGCGCAAGACTGAGGCCGGTTCGAAAGCCGCGCTGTGGTAGGCTTTGCGCCCTCGCGAGGCTGTGAATTCCTCGCAAGAGTGTGCGCACAAGGCGTGTACTTTTAACTAATTCGAAGATCGGGAGCAATACAATGGGCAAGGGCGACCGCAAGACCGCCAAGGGCAAGCGCAGCGTTTCGAGCTACGGCAACGCGCGTTCGCATGTGGAAAAAAAGGCGGCCGGCACCGCAACGGCCCCAGTGGCGAAAAAAACCGGCATCAGGACGGTGACCAAGACAGCGGTCAAGAAGACCGTGACCAAGAAGGTGGCAACGAAAGCCGGTTGATGAGTCAGGCGAACGTGCTAAAAAAAGCCCCGCCGTGCGGGGCTTTTTACATCTGGGCGACATGCGCATCGATTGCCGCAGATCATGTGGCTCAATCACCGACGCACGCTGACGGCGGGCCACCGCGTTTCGTCGCCATGACCAAGTTGAATCAAGTTGAATCAGCTGCATCTGGTCCAAGTTCGCGTCTTGGTGGGCCAGGGCAACGCTAGGGACGTGCCGTCGCCTCGATTGCGGCCCACACCCGCAACAGGTTGCCGCCCAGGATCTTGCGGATGTCGGCATCGCTGTGGCCGCGTGACTGCAGGCCAGCGATCAGGTTCGGAAAATCAGCTACCGTGCGCAAACCTTCGGGCAGCTCACCACTGACGCCGTCGAAATCCGAACCCAGTCCGACATGATCGGCACCGATGAGCTTCACCGCGTAATCGATCTGGTCGAGTACCGCGCCGATCTGCGTGTCCGGCACCGGATGATCCAAGGCCCATTGCTTGTCGAACGCTTCAATGTCCTGCAATGGCTGGCCGGCCGCCTTGCGCTCGGCGTTGCGCGCGTGGAAGCCGGCGGTGGCGCGGAAGTGGGCCTGCGTGTCCGCCGCGGCTTTCGCATTGACAAAGGCGATGCCGAACGGAATCTGCACCACGCCTCCGTCCTTCGCGATCAGCCTGGCCAGGTCGTCGCTGAGGTTGCGCTCGAAGCCCGGGGTGAAATGCCTCAATGCCGAATGGCTGGCGATGACCGGGGCCTTGCTCGCGGCAATGGCGTCGCGCACGGCATCGTCGGACAGGTGCGAGACGTCGACCATGATGCCGAGACGGTTCATCTCCGCAACCACTTGCTTGCCGAATGGGCTCAGCCCATGCCAGCGCTTGTCGGGGTCATACGACGAATCGCTGATGCGGTTGCTGCGGCTGTGCGCCAGGGTGATGTAGCGCACGCCGCGCGCGTGGAATTTTTCCAGCTGCGACACGTCGTCGCCGATCGGCGCGCCATTCTCCATGCCGAGCGCCAGCAGCACGCGGCCGCCAGCGCGCAGTCGTTCGACATCGTTTGGCGAGCGCAACGCCGCGAACTTGTCCGGATGACGCGCGACCAATGCTTCGATCGCGTCCATCTGGGTGTTGGCGACCTGCCAGGCCTTGCCGGTCTCGTCGTCGTCGGCGGAGGTGTAGATCGACATGAAGGCGACATCGAGCCCGCCCTCCCGCGCGCGCGGATAGTCGAAGTCGGCCTTCGGACTGTGGATGCCGAGATCCGACCAGCGCTCCATCAGGATGCCGGGGGCATCGATGTGGGTGTCGACGATGAGCGCGTCCTGCGCCAGTTTCCGCGCGGCATCGGTGGCTTCGGCTCCCAGGACGGAGAAACCGCACAGGCATCCGCAAACGATCAGGATGAAACGCATGAATCCTCCAGTAAGCAGGTCGTGTGGTAGCGGTGCATTCGTCCGCCCGTTTTTCCAGCAGCGTGCAGCTCGATCCGCCCCGACATGAAGGGGACCTCCATCATGCCAACCGCTTCCCGTTCGCGTAGCCGGATTGCATGACGTTCCCGCCAAGCCAGTAGCACAGCTCCGCCGGATGCGTGATGTTCCAGTGGATGAAATCCGCGCGCGCGCCGACCCGAAGCACGCCACGATCCCGCAATCCCAGCGCGCGTGCGGCATTGACGGTCGCGCCGCGCAGCGCTTCAGCCGGTGTCAGATTGAAATGCGTGCACGCGAGCGACATCGCCAGCCGCAAGGACTGCAGCGGCGAGGTTCCGGGATTGCAATCCGTGGCGACGGCCATGGGCACGCCCTGCGCGCGAAATTCGTCCAATGGCGGCAGCCGGGTTTCGCGCAGCACGTGGAATGCACCCGGCAACAGCACCGCGGCGGTGCCGGTATCTGCCATCGCGCGTACGCCTGCCGACGATGTGTACTCGACATGGTTGGCGGACAGGGCGCCGAATTCCGCGGCCAGTGCCGCGCCACCAAGATCGCTCAACTGATCGGCGTGCAACTTGACCGGCAGGTTCAGGGAACGCGCCAGCACGAACACGCGGCGCGTCTGCGCCGGACTGAATCCGATCCCTTCGCAGAACGCGTCGACCGCATCGACCAGCCCCTCGCCCTGCAGGCGCGGCAGCCAGTCGCAGACCGCATCGATGTAATCGTCGCTGCGACCGGCGTACTCCGGCGGCAAGGCGTGCGCGCCGAGGAACGTGGTGCATACCGTGATGCCGAGTTCGTCGCCGATCCGCCGCGCCACGCGCAGCATCTTGCGTTCGTTGTCGAAGTCCAGGCCGTAACCGGACTTGATTTCAAGGGTGGTGACGCCGTCGCCGCGCAGCGCACGGGCGCGCGGCAGCGACTCCGCGAGCAATTCATCCTCGCTGGCCGCGCGCGTGGCATGCACCGTGGACAGGATCCCGCCACCCGATTGAGCGATCGACGCATAGCTCGCGCCCTGCAGGCGCTGCTCGAATTCAGCAGCGCGATCCCCAGCGAACACGACATGCGTGTGGCAATCGACCAGGCCGGGCGTGATCCAGCCGCCGTCGAGTTCGATGACCTCGCGCGCGGCGTCCAGCGCACCTGCCGGCAGCGCCGAACGCGGCCCAACGCAGGCAAGCACGCCGTTGCGCCAGCCCAGCGCGCCGTCGATCACGCTGGCATAGCCGGCGTCCGCATCCAGCGTTGCCAGCGATGCTCCAATCGCAACGCCGTCCAGCGGCGTCCAGTCGCGCTGCGCCGTCATGCGCGTCGAGCCATGGACACTGCGATCGAGAATCGCACGGTCAATGTTCCCGCGAAGCGAGTTCATCATCGGCGAGATCGCGCCGCAACCACGCGCGCGCCTTGATCCAGTCGCGCCGTATCGTGCGGTCGCTGACGCCTAGCGCCACCGCCGTGTCCTCCTCGCTGAACCCGGCGAAGAAGCGGCATTCGACGACCTGCGCCAGGCGCGTGTCGAGCAACGCCAGCCGGTCCAGCGCCTCGTGCACGTCGATCAGCGCCTGGTCGTCCTCGACGCCGACGTCGTTGGACGCAGTCAGCGATTCAACAACCGCGCCGCCGCCGCGTTTCTCGGCCAGCGTCTCGCGCGCGTAATTGATCAGCACGTGCCGCATCGCGATCGCCGAGGCGCGCAGGAAATGCGCGCGGTCGTTGAAGGCGTCCGCGCGCGAAAGCTTGAGATAGGCCTCGTGGATCAGCGCCGTGGTCTGCAACGTGTCGCCGGCACTGACACGCCGCCGTTCATGCCGCGCCAGGCGCCTGACGTCGGCGTAGTACAGCGGCATCAGTTCTTCGGCCATGCGCTGCACGTCTTCGGCAGAGTGGGCGGGCGGCAAGCTGTCTGACGTTGGTTCGTTCATGGGCGCGACGCCGATTCTGGCATACCGGTCCGTCCGGCACCGACCATAATTGTCGTTACGACCGGAGTACGCTGGCATTCGGCGCAACGGCGATGGGAAACAACATGAGTGATCAGGGAGCCGTGCGGCACTGGGCAGAAGTGGATCGCCTGCTGGATCGTGTCCTTGCGCTGCCGCCCACCGATCGCGCCGCCTTCGTCGAACAGCAGACAACGGAAGACCCGCGACTGCGCGAGGAAGTGCTCGCGTTGCTTGCGGACCTGCGGACCCGCGGCGATCTGCTGGACCGCCCGGCAGTGGATGCCCTTTCACGGCGCGCGCCTGCGCAAGACCTGGCACCTGGCCATCGAATCGGCGCCTACCAGGTGTCGTCGTTGCTCGGCCGTGGCGGCATGGGCGAGGTGTACCGTGCCGAACGCGCGGATGGCCAGTTCGAACATCACGTCGCGCTGAAGTTGTTGCGTCAGGACGCGGTCGAACACCTTGGCCTGTTCGTCAGCGAGCGCCGCATCCTGGCCACGCTTGAACATCCCGGCATCGCGCGGTTGTACGACGCAGGCGTCAGCGACGACGGCCGGCCGTACATGGTGATGGAACTGGTCGACGGCATGCCGATCACCGACTGGTGCGCGCAGCGCCAGGCCTCGCTGCACGAGAGGCTCGCGTTGTTCATGCAGGTTTGCGAAGCAGTCGCGTATGCGCACCAGAACCTGGTGATCCATCGCGACCTCAAGCCCGGCAACATCCTGGTGACAGCCAATGGACGCGCCAAGCTGCTTGACTTCGGCGTTGCCAAGCTGTTGTCCGGCAGCGTCGAGGAAGCGACCCGCAACACGCCTCTGACGTTGTCGTATGCCGCGCCCGAGCAACTCAAGCAGGCCGCGGTCAGCACGGCGACCGACCTCTATGCACTGGGCGTGTTGCTGTTCGAGTTGCTGAC
>JBDSEX010000182.1:0-10807 GCA_039919835.1 Luteimonas sp. | reverse complement strand
CCCTTGCGCCGCAAGCAGCAGGTCGCACAACTCGCGCGCCGCGCCTTCGCCACCGCGCGCGGTGGTGCGCCAGTGCACGCGTTCGCGCACCCAGGCATGGGCATTGGCGGGGGCAACCGCCAAGCCGGCATCGGCCATCGGCGCCAGATCGCCGAGATCGTCGCCCATGTAAGCAAGCTGCTCGGCAGCCATTCCGGCGCGCGCGACGATTTCGCCCACGCACGCGCGCTTGTCGCTGATGCCCTGGTGCACTTCGACCCCGAGCTCGGCCGCGCGCCGGTCGACGAGACTGCTGGTGCGCGCGGTGACGAAGACCACCGTGATGCCGACTTGCTTGAGCAGTGCCAGCCCTTGCCCGTCGAGGACATGGAAGGCCTTCACTTCACGACCCTCGGTGTCAAAGAACAGACGCCCGTCGGTCAGCGTGCCGTCCACGTCGAAACACACGAGCCGGATCTTCGCGGCGCGCGCAAGGATGTCGGCGGGATAGTCGGCGATGTGGGAGTAGGGCATGGGCGGACCGGAGTGGGGGTTGGTTTGTGACCCGGCGAAATCGTGCTTCTCTTCTGCGGGGATTGACGGGAAGGCCGCCTCTTAAACCACGCGGGCGCGCAACAAGTCATGAATGTTGAGCGCGCCGACCACGCGATCCTCGCCATCGACCACGAGCAAGGCATTGATCTGGTGCGTTTCCATCAGTTGCGCGGCTTCAACCGCGAGCTGTTCGGCATGGATCGTCTTGGGCGCGCGCGTCATCACGTCGGCAATCCTGGTCGCACGCATGTCGATCCCGACATCGTCCAGCGTGCGGCGCAGGTCGCCATCGGTGTACAGGCCCAGCAGGCGATCATCGACATCGACCACCGCCGTCATGCCCAGCCGCTTGCGGCTCATTTCCACTAGCGCCTCGCTCAGGGTCGCGGTTTCGCGCACCTTGGGCACCTCGCCACCGTGATGCATGACATCGCGGATGTGCAGGAGCAGCCGGCGTCCAAGCGAGCCGGCCGGATGCGAACGCGCGAAATCCTCTGCGGTGAAGCCGCGCGATTCCAGCAGCGCAACGGCAAGCGCATCACCCATCGCCAGCGCGGCGGTGGTGCTCGATGTCGGCGCGAGATCGAGCGGGCACGCCTCCGCTGGCACGCTGACGTCCAGATGTACGTCGGCTTCGCGCGCCAGTGTCGACAGCGGTTTGCCGGTCATCGCGATCAGTTTGTTGCCCTGCCGCCCGAGCACCGGCAACAGCATCAGCAGTTCCTCGGTCTCGCCCGAGTACGACAATGCCAGCACGATGTCGGCGTCGGTGATCATGCCGAGGTCGCCGTGGCCGGCTTCGCCAGGATGCACGTAGAACGACGGCGTGCCGGTGGACGCGAACGTTGCGGCGATCTTGCGCGCGACGTGCCCGGACTTGCCCATGCCGATGCAGACCACGCGGCCCTGCGCGGCGAGGACCAGGCGGCAGGCGTCGGAGAAGGCGCCATCGATACGCGCCGCCACCGCGTCCAGTCCACGCGCTTCGATCTCGATGACGCGGCGGCCGCTGGCGGCGAAAGTCGTGCTGCCGGCGGCGTTGCCGGCGGCAATCGAGCGGTGGATCGTGGGTGAAGAGTCGTTCGCCATTTCGGAGAGGCGGGCTTTCCGCTAGTCTAATCGCTCGATTTTACGCGCAACGTCCTGCAAAAGCCCGCAGCGCGCCTCTCCCCTGCGCACCACCATGCTGCGTCATCGGTGCGGCGTTTCAACAGAAGACACCATGACCCCAGAGCTCATTCGACAACTGATCGAAACCGGTCTTCCCGGTTCAAGCGCCACTGTCTCCGGCGAGGACGGCGTGCATTTCGAGGCGACGGTCATCGCCGGGGATTTTCGCGGGAAGTTGCCGCTGTCCCGGCATCGCATGGTCTACGCCACGCTCGGCGCGCGCATGGGTGGGGAGATCCATGCGTTGGCGCTGAAGACGCTGACGCCCGAGGAAGCGGATTCCAGATCGTAGGGCGGGTTCGAGCACCCGCCGGAACGTTACCCACCTTGAAACAGAATCTGCGGATCGAGACCCGCCCTACAGGCCATCCATGCAAAAAATCGTGATCGAAGGTGGCGTCCCGTTGCAGGGCGAGGTGCAGATTTCCGGCGCCAAGAATGCCGTGCTTCCCATACTGTGCGCGACCTTGCTCGCCGACGGCCCGGTGCAGATCGGCAACGTGCCGCATCTGCACGACGTGGTCACGACGGCAAAGCTGCTGGGCGAACTCGGCGCCGGCATCACCATCGACGAAGGCACCATCGAGTTCGACGGCAAGCGGCGCAAGGGCAGCGGCATCGTGGTCGATCCGCGCAGCGTGCGCAGCCATGTCGCGCCCTACGAGCTGGTCAAGACTATGCGCGCATCGGTGCTGGTGCTGGGTCCGCTCCTGGCGAAATACGGGGCGGCGGAGGTGTCGTTGCCGGGCGGGTGCGCGATCGGGTCCCGCCCCGTCGACCTGCACATCAAGGCGATGCAGGCGCTGGGCGCCGACGTCACGGTCGAGCACGGCTTCATCAAGGCGAGCGCGGCGCGTCTGCGCGGAGCGGTGGTGCGGTTTGAAGTGGTCAGCGTCGGCGCGACCGAGAACGCCCTGATGGCGGCATCGCTCGCTGCGGGGACCACCGTCATCGAAAACGCGGCACTGGAGCCTGAGATCGTCGATCTGGCCGATTGCCTCATCGCGCTCGGCGCTGACATCGAGGGGGCGGGCACGCCGCAGATCGTCATCCGCGGCGTTGAACGCCTGCACGGTGGCACGCACTCGGTGCTGCCGGATCGCATCGAGACGGGGACGTTTTTGGTCGCGGCCGCGATGACCGGCGGTCGCGTGACCACCCTGCGTTCGCGGCCGGACACCTTGCATGCCGTGCTTGCGCTGTTGCAGCAGGCCGGCGCGTCGATCGAGACGCAGGACGACCGCATCACGCTGGACATGCACGGCAGGCGTCCGCGCGCGGTCAGTTTCAGTACCGCGCCGCATCCAGCGTTCCCGACCGACATGCAGGCGCAGTTCATGGCGATGAACTGCATTGCCGACGGCATCGGCACCATCGATGAAACCATCTTCGAAAATCGCTTCATGCATGTGCAGGAACTGCAGCGCCTCGGCGCCGACATCCGCGTCGAAGGCCACACTGCGACCGTGCATGGCGTCGCCAGGCTCAGCGGTGCCCCCGTGATGGCGACCGACCTGCGCGCTTCAGCATCGCTGATCCTTGCCGGACTGGTGGCGGAAGGCGAAACCACCATCGACCGGATTTACCACCTCGATCGCGGATACGAAAACATCGAGGAAAAGCTTGGTGGGCTGGGCGCCAGGATTCGCAGGACCAGCGCATAGTTCTGCAGCTGCTAAATGCGTCGTGCAGTTCATTTCCGCCAAGGCCGGAATCCGGCGACCTGCATCCCTCTGTGACGTGGCGCGAAACGAAATCCCGGCAGGACCCGCCTTGCTTGCCCCTCGACGGTCCTGCACGCAGCGCGTGTCCCGCCCTGGCGGGAATGGCGAAGAAACCACGCAGCCATCGCGAAGCACCGGGCAATAAAAAACCCCGCGTCGCGGGGTTCCTTATCTTTCGAGTCAGCGAACGGACTTGATCCGAAGATCGATCTCGTCCTTGCCGTTCTTCCGCTGCAGGATGCGCGCCGGCACCGGCAGGCCGTCCACCACCCACGCAATCGTTTCCTTGTTCCCATCCGTGCGCGACACCTTCGTCGCCTGCTGCTCCTTGCCGCCGACCGTGATCGTTTCCTTGCCGGCGACCCGGTAGTTCAGCTGCTTGGCACGGCCGTCCTCGACCATGCGGTAACTGAGCGCCTTGCCCGCGGGCACGTCGCGCGCGAGCGCAAGATTGACCAGCAGTGCGTCCAGATCGCCTGCCTGCAGCTTCAACGGACCGGCGCGGTCGGGTTTGACGTCGCCGCTCCAGCGGGCTTCGCCCTTGGCCCAGTCGTAGGACGCGTCCTTGTTGGACTTCTTGATCAGCAGGTTGGTCGAATCCGAGCCCGAAAGAGGCCGCCACTGGCCATTACGGTCCTCGAACGTGGTGATCTGCGTCATCTGCGCCAAGGAGTTCTTGATGCTGAGCGTGTATTTCCAGCGATCCGCACCAGCCGGAGCCAGCGTCATCTGCCCACTCGCCTCCATCCCCATGAAACTGGCCTGGTAATTGGCGGTGAAGGGCTTGATCGCCAACGCGGGCAATGACGCGAGCACCAGCGTTGCCGCTGCGACGATGCGAAGCAGTCTGCCTTGAAACAAAGTGTTCTTGACGGTCATGACTCAGTTGACTCCCTTGTATTCGATCAGGCGCAGGTCGAGGCTGTCCTGCCCGTTCTCGCGTTGCAATATGCGGATGGGGGTGGGTACGCCAGGGGCGACCCACAGGATGGTTTCTTCGGCGCCGCTCTGCACGCGGTCCACGCGCATCGCGTTGTAGCTCAACTCGTCGACCACCATGCTCTCCTGTTGCTGCGCAACCACGTACCCATGATCGCGCACCCGTCCATCGTCGACGAAGCGATAGTGCAGCGCCTTGCCGGGCGCTGCGTCGCGGATGATCGCAAGATTGATCAACAGGCCGCTCATGTCGCCCACGTGCAACGGAATCGCGCCGCGCCGTGTTTTCTTGACGTCGCCCTGCCAGCGCGCCGTGTTGGCGCTCCAGTCGTACACGCCGATATTCTTCCTGCCCCCGAACAGCGCGCGTCGGACCGTGCTCTGGCTCAGCGGGCGGTAATGGTCGCCGACGACATCGAACAAGGTGCTCTGTTCGATGTTGATGCCGGTCAACCCGGCAAGCCCGCGCGTGCCGCGGATACCGAGATCGATGCGCCAGCGCGCATCGCCACTTTTCACCACCTGCATGGTCGCATCGCCGACCGGTTTGCCGCTGCGATAGACCTGGTAGGAGGCGACGAACGGCTCGAGCGTCGCCGCACTGGCTGCGTGCACGCCCAGCATCAGGACTATTGCTGCAAAGGTACGGAGCTGGTTCATCAATGTCCGGAATTATCCTGATTGTCATCCCGCGAAGGCGCACATCATCAGACTTGCCACGTTGTCATTCATTCGAATGTGATTCATTCGAATGCGCGTCGGTGAGATTCCAACGACTGGATTGTCAGGCATCGGATGGACTGAAGTCGCCCGCGCAATCTAGGCACAGCGGCGTAAACAGCGGATGACCATCGACGAAAATCGAACCGTCACGTTCAGCCACGCTTCTGTTGGCACACAGGCGCAGGACCGCCACCAGCAACGCGTGCTCGCGCGTCAGCAGGCGCGTGGCCAGCGTGTCCGGCGAGTCGCCTGGCTGTACCGGCACGACCACCTGCGCGATCACGGGACCCGCATCGAGTTCAGGGATGACGAAATGCACGCTGGCGCCGTGCTCGCTGTCGCCGGCCTCGATGACCCGCGCATGGGTGCGCAACCCGGGATGTTTCGGCAGCAGCGAGGGGTGGATGTTCAGCAGCCGGCCGCGGAACCGCTGTACGAATTCCGTGCCGAGGATGCGCAGGTAGCCCGCGCAGACGATCCAGTCGGGATTCGACTTTGCCACCGCATCGGCGAGCTCGGCATCGAAGGCCTCGCGAAACGGAAACGAAGCCGCATCGGCGCTCCAGCGCACTGCTTCGGGTACACGTTGCAATGCACGTGCCTGGGGCTTGTCGGAAAACACACCAACGATGTCGGCGTGCAGCGCGCCGGCGGCGATCGCGTTGAGCAGCGCCTGCAGGTTGCTGCCACGCCCCGACACAAGCACGGCAATGCGCTTCATGCGGCTGCCGGGCGCTTGCGAACGGCGATTGGCATGCGAACTCAACCGATGCGCACGCGCGATTCGCCCGTCCCCGGGACCACCTCGCCGATCCGGCGATGCGCCAGCCCCAGGCGGTCCAGCCGGCCTTCGATCGCACCCGCCTGCGACGCCGGCACCACCAGCACGAATCCGACGCCGCAGTTGAACGTGCGCCACATTTCATCGTCCGCCACCGCACCTTCGCGTTGCAGCCAGTCGAACACCGGCGGCAGGACGATGGTCGAGGCGTCGATGCTCAGTCCGAGCGCATCGGGAATCACGCGGATGATGTTCTCGGTCAAGCCTCCGCCGGTGATATGCGCCATTGCGTGGATGCCCTGCGTCGATGCCGTGGCGCCCAGGAGTTCCAGCACCGGCTTGACGTACAGCGCTGTCGGCGCCATCAGTGCATCGATCAATGCCACGCCGCCGAACGCGACGTCGTCGGGACGCCCCGCCCGATCGAAGATGCGGCGGATGAGCGAATAGCCGTTGGAGTGCGGGCCGCTGGACGCGATCCCGATCAGCACGTCGCCTGCGCGCACCGCGGCCCCATCGAGCAGGTTTGATTTTTCGACCGCACCGACGGTGAAGCCCGCCAGGTCGTATTCGCCCGGGGCATACATGTCGGGCATTTCGGCCGTTTCGCCACCGATCAGGGCGCAGCCGGCGAGTTCGCAGCCGCGCGCGATGCCGCCGACCACCGCGACCGTGGTGTCGACATCAAGCTTGCCCGTGGCGAAATAGTCGAGGAAGAACAGCGGTTCCGCGCCCTGCACGAGTACGTCGTTGACGCACATGCCGACGAGGTCGATGCCGATGGTGTCGTGCCGGTTGAACTGCTGCGCCAGTTTCAGCTTGGTGCCGACGCCGTCGGTACCCGAGACCAGCACCGGCTCGCGATACTTGCCCGACAGGTCGAACAGCGCGCCGAAGCCGCCGAGCCCGCCCATCACTTCGGGCCGGAAACTCCGTTTCACCAGCGGCTTGATGCGCTCGACCACGGCATTTCCGGCATCGATATCGACGCCCGCTTCGCGGTAAGTGAGGGGAATGGGCGTCGTCACGGCTGCTCGCAGGGCGCTGGGACGGCGATTTTACAGTGCGAGGCGCGCCGACATGGACGTGGTGGCCGCGCTGCGGCACCATTTCGGCTCGGCAGGCGGCTAGGACGGACGATGCATCCAGCAATTCGGTGGACCGCGGGACTGATGTTGGCGCTTTCTCTGCTGCCGGCGGGCACGTCGTCCGCACAGCGCGTCGAAGGCGATCGCGCCGCTGCGCAGGGCGTGTATGAAGCCGAGGTGCCGGTGAACGGGCAGGGCGCGGGTGAGCGCAACACGGGTTTCGCACGCGCACTGTCGCAGGTGCTGGGCAAGTTGTCGGGCGAGAGGAATGCCGCCGCACGGCCCGGCATCGGCCAGGAAATGCGCCGCGCCAGCGAGTTCGTCAGTGGCTACGACTACCGGCAGGACGAAGGCGTTTCCGCCACTGGTGCGCCGACGTACAAGACCACCCTGATCGTGCGTTTCGACCGCCAGAAGGTCGATGCGATGGCGGGCACGCTGGGGGTGCCCGTCTGGCCGCAGCCACGGCCCAAGCCGGTTCTGTGGCTGGCGATCGACGATGGCACGGGTGCAGGTCCACGTTTGGTGGCACTGCCACAGAAAAACGTGGCCAGTCCCGTGACCCAGCGCGCCATCGAGCGCGGCTATCGGCTCGGATTGCCGGCGGGTGGTGCGGCCGAGCAGGCGGCCGTCGGCGCGATCCTGCGCGGCGACACCTCCGCCATCGCGCGTTTGTCCGCGGGCTACAGTCCTCCGATGCAGCTGATCGGCAAGATGCACCGCGGCAAAGCCGGATGGACCGCCGACTGGACCTTCGTCGATCGCGGCAAGGTGTTGGCAACCAGGTCGGTCACCGAAAGCGAAGCGCGCCGTGCCATGGCCTCGGGCGCCGACGTCGCCGCCGATGCCCTCTCCCGCAAGTACGCCAAGCGCAGCGCCGTCGGCCCGGCCGGCAGTTACCGCGTCACGTTCACGGGGATCGACAGCGCCGAGGACTACATCCGACTCTCGGCGTACCTGCAGAAACAGCCGCTGATCAAACGCATCACCCCGCTGCGCGCCGCCGGCAACACCGCTGAATTCCAGCTGGAACTGGCAACAGGCGTATCCGGGTTGAAGCGCATGGCCGAGCGCGATGGCGTCATCGCAGGCGGCGATGGCGAGCCGCCCGTGTTCCAGTTGCGCTAGGAAACACTTCGCCGAAACGATTCACGTGTCCAATGGGTTGGCTGTCCCTGCAGGATGGTTGGCCCAAGGCCGACCCGGCAATGCCCATCGCGTGCTGTTCGAACGTCCAGGGACTTCCACTTCAATGAACGACTCCGCCCACCTCGAACCTCTTGCCGACATCGCCCGCTTCCTGCACCGCCTGCAATGGGCGGCGATTGCCTTGGCAGTGTTGTGGCTGGTGTGGTTGCTGGCGCCGATCCTGACGCCTTTCGTCATGGCGGGGCTGCTCGGTTGGCTCGGCGATCCGCTGGTCGATCGCCTCGAACGCGCGGGCCGCTCGCGCAACGTCGCGGTGACGCTGGTCTTCGTGAGCATGGTGCTGCTGCTGACCCTGATCCTGGTGCTGGTGGTGCCGGTCATCGAGGAACAGATCGCCACGCTGGTCGCCTCGCTGCCGCGCTACCGCGACTGGTTCATCGGCACCGCGTTGCCATGGATGGAGCAGAAATCCGGCATGAAGCTGACGGTGTGGCTGGACCTGGATCGCCTGATTGCATTGGCCCGCAGCCATTGGCAGGAGGCGGGCGGGGTGGCGGCCAGCATGCTCGGTTATCTGTCGCGTTCGGGATTCGCGTTGCTGGCATGGATCGCGAATATCGTGCTGCTGCCGGTGCTCACGTTCTTTTTCCTGCGCGACTGGGACGTGCTGGTGGAACGGGTGGCCGCGATGGTGCCGCGCAACCAGATCGACACCGTGAGCCGCCTGGCGCGCGAATCCAGCGACGTGCTCGGCGGATTCCTCCGCGGGCAGTTCCTGGTGATGCTGATCCTCGGCGTGATGTACGGCGTCGGCCTGTGGGCGGTGGGCCTTGATCTGGGCATCCTGATCGGCGTGATCGCCGGCATCCTGACGTTCGTCCCGTATCTCGGCCCGGCTGCCGTGGTCGTGCTGGGCGGAATCGCGGCGGTCGTGCAATACGGCGACCTGCAACACCTCCTCGGCGTGCTGGCGGTGTTCGGCGTCGGCCAGGTCATCGAAAGCTACTGGCTTACGCCCAAACTGGTCGGAGACCGCATCGGCCTGCATCCGGTGGCGGTGATCTTCGCGGTGCTTGCGGGCGGGCAGTTGTTCGGGTTCCTCGGCATGCTGCTGGCATTGCCGGTGGCAGCCATCGCCAACGTGCTGTTGCGTTACGCGCACGAGCGCTATACCCACAGCCGCCTTTATGCCGGCGATGAGCCGGTGATCCTGCTCGATCCGTATGTCGGCGAAGGCCGCGTCATCGTGACCGGCGGGGATGTGCCGTCAGATGCGGGGCCGGACCAGGCGTGACCGTTTCGCAGCTTCCGCTGGCTCTCCGATATCCGCCCGAACAACGCCTCGATACCTACGTGTCGCCGCCGGACGGCGTGATTGCGCAACTGCATGCGCTGGCGATCTCGCCGCACGCCGACTGGTTGTTCCTGAGCGGACCCGGAGGGGTCGGTAAGCGCCATCTCGCATTGGCTGTGTGCGCAGATGCGCATGCGCACGGCCGTCGTGCGACCTACCTGTCATTGCGGACTGCCATGGGGCGTGTCGCGCAGGCTCTCGACGGGCTGGAAGACAACGACGTCATCGCGCTGGACGATGTGGAAGCCATCGCCGCATGCCGCGACGACGAAGTTTCGCTCTTCGATCTCCACAACCGCGCGCGGGCCGCCGGTGCGGGCGTGATCTACGCCTCGCGATCGACTCCGGACGAGTTACCCCTGGCGCTTGAGGACCTGCGTTCGCGCCTGGCGCAATGCGCGCGCATCGTCTTGCATCCGCTCGACGACGGCGGGCGCGGTGAAGTGCTGCGCCAGCGTGCGCAGCGACGAGGACTGATCCTCGAAGACGCAGCACTGGACTGGCTGCTCAAGCGCGTCGATCGCGACCTCACCAGCTTGACCGCCTTGCTCGATCGACTCGATCAGGCATCGCTTGCCGCGCAACGGCGCATCACCGTGCCGTTTCTCAAGCAGGTGCTGGGGGCTTTGTAGGCGCGGATTGATCGCCACGCTGGTGTTATCCCACTGCAAACGGCATGCGAGTGAATTCGAACCCGCAAGATCATGCATGTTTGAGGAAGCCGGTCTTCAGCAACAATTCCCTGACCGGGTCGGAAATTGCATTGATCTCGTCCTCGCCCGACGCCAGGGGAATGCTGCTTGATCGTCGTTCCGCGTTTGAGTGTCACCGACGTGCCCTTGACCTCAAGACCCTTGCTCACGACGACCGTGTCGCCATCGGCAAGCGGATTGCCGTTGCCGTCGTTCGCACGACGCGTATCGTCGGTCACCGGAGCGATTCCGGGATAAGGATCGGAACTGCGTGGTGTGGGTCTTGACCATTGGGCTTCCGTGCCGGCGCGATCCCTGCGTCCGAAAACGGTGGGGCGAGAGTCCCCCTACGGAATGCGGTGGCCCAGGGCAGCGTCAAGCTGCGCCAACCGCTCCGGCGTACCGACATCCGTCCAGCGTCCGCGATGATGTTCGCCCGATACGCGCCCTTGCTCCATCGCGGCGCGCAACAGCGGCGCCAGTTTGAAGCGTGGCGGCGTTTCGTCGACGCCCTCGGTTTCGCCGAGGATCTCGCGCCAACGGTGCAGCAGCGAAGCGCGATAGACGCCGATGCCCGCAAACGTCAGACGCTGCGCGCCATCGGATTCGACGACTCCATCCGCACGCAGCGAGAAATCACCGAGCGGGTTATG
>JBDSEX010000111.1:0-9099 GCA_039919835.1 Luteimonas sp. | reverse complement strand
AGCGCACGACCGCCTACGCCACCCATGCACGCCTGGCACGCGCCGGCGCAGCCAATGACCGCCTGCTTGCACGCAACCTGCAGCAGATCGCGAACTAGAGCGAGAAGCTTGCAGCGTAGTTTTCACGTAACAACGAACAACGCTGCAGCCCACACACGATCAATCTCAAATGCACGCGACAAATTTCTGACTCGTTGTTCCCGCGAAAGCGGACCTCCGGACGCCCTCGTTTTCAAGGGCTTGAAGTCGCTGGATTCCCGCCTTCGCGCGTATGACGCATGCAACGTCTGTGAATTCCCTAGTGAGATGGGTTCTGCCACTCATCCCTGCGGAAAACCTCACGCCGCCTGCCGAAACCCGCGCACACCCACCGGCTGGCTGCGTCGACGCGCCTGCACCCCCCGCCGCCGCCGCGTCGACAGTTCATTCGATGGCCGTCCCGGCTTGCCAGACCACCCCGGCAACCGGAAGCGATGGAGTGCCCACCATGCCACCAGCGGCATGCCAAGCACCCACAGCGGCAGCCAGCCGAGCCACTGGTTGTGCCCGCGCATCGCCGGCACCAGCAACAGCACGCATCCAAGCCACACGCAACGACGTAACCAGAGATCGAGGGCTGGATCGGGCGTGGCGTTGGCGGCATTCATGAGACTGTGCATGCGGCGCTCCTGTTGTCGGGAAGGCACCGTGCCGCGGCGTGATCTCACACGCTGCGACCTGCATTGACGCAACCTTCGCCCGTAGACCCGCATCCTGTTTTTCCACACACCGGAGCCACGCCATGCCCCGCTCGCGCACTGCAATCGCGTTGCTGATCGCCGCGGCATCTGTTGCCGTCGTCGCCGCCTGCTCGAGTACACCCATGCCCGCCCATCACGCCAACGCCGCTCCCATCGACCTGACGCGCTTCATGGGCCGGTGGCACGTGATCGCGCACGTGCCGTATTTCGCCGAACGCGGGCACGTGGCCAGCGTGGACGAATACACGTTGCGGCCCGATGGCCGCATCGGCGTGCACTACAGCTATCGCACCAGTTTCTCCGAGCCGGAAAAATCACTGGACTCCAGCGCGACGGTCAAGGCCGGCACCGGCAATCGCCAATGGACCACGTGGTTCTTCCGCGTGGTCCCGACCAAGTACCGGATCCTGGAAGTCGCCCCCGATTATTCCTGGGCGCTGATCGACTATCCGGGCCGCGACCTGGCCTGGATCTTCGCGCGCGCGCCCGTCATCGACGAGGTCTTGTATCGCGACCTGGAGCGGCGCCTGTCGATGCACGGCGTCAATGTGGACAAGGTACGGCGCGTGCCACAGGTCTCCGACCAGGTCGGCAAGCTGGGGTTCGAGATGCCGGATCAATGAGCATCCGCATCGGCATCGATCCTGGCGCCGCAGATTTCACCAGCTGCTGCTAGTACCCCGCTGCATCCAGCGCCTTGTCCGCCTCGATCCTGCCGATCGCCACCAGTTCCTTCGCCCGCCAGAATTCATAGAACAGGCACGCATCGCGCGGAATCCGGATCAGCAGTTCCGGCGGATCCAGCGCCAGCTGCACGCGCGCGATCTGCGCCTGCATGGTGTCCAGCGAGCGTGCCAGCAATTCGGTCATGCCGGCTTCGTCCGGTCGGCCGCCCATCTGCTTCTCGACCCATGCGCCGAGTCGCGAGCCCGGCGATGGCGTCTCCGGCGATGCCTTGGTCTCCTGCGCCGGTGCCCCGGGCGGACGCTGCGGCCAACCGTGCATGTCGACGGCGATCAGGCGATGCGCGTCGGACAAGCGCGTCGCTGCGATCGGCAGCGGCGCAAGCAGGCCGCCGTCCACGAGTTCGCGGCCATGCACCTCATGTGGCGTGAACAGCCCCGGGATGGCGATCGACGCGCGAATCGCGGTCCACAGCGGACCATCGCGCAGCCAGACTTCACGCTGTCGCTGCAGGTCAACCGCCACCGCGGTGAAATCGACCGGCAAGGTTTCGATGTCGGGATTGCCGACCACGTCGGCCAGCGTCTCGATCAGCCGGTCGCCGCGGAACAGCGCGGGCCGGCCGATGACCGGATCGAGCAGGCGCAGGAAATCGCTGCGGTCCATGTCCATCAGGCGCGCATGGAATTCGGCGAGTTTTCCCGCTGCGAAGATGCCACCGACCAGCGCGCCGCTCGATGATCCAGACACGGCCACGATCTGCAATCCGCGCGCCAGCAGGGCTTCGATCACGCCGATCTGCGCCAGTCCGCGCGCGCCGCCGGCACCGAGCGCCAGTGCGATCTTTTCGTCGCGACGGATTCGTGGTGCGTCCGCCGCCATCAACGGTCGTAGTTGCTCAGCGCCAGCGACAGCAGGCCGCGCGCCTGCTCGCGCAATGCAGGCGGCTCGACGATCTCCGCATCGCTGCCGTAATGCAGCACGTCCATCAGCAGCTCGCGCGCGGCGCTGTACGGCACCTTCAATTCGTAACGGCCATCGGGTAGGTAGCGGCCTTGCTGCTGCGAATGCCAATGCTCGTCGGCGACCCAGCGCGCGGCCTTGGGGCTGAACAGGATCGTCGCCCAGCCTTTCGGCGTTCCCGAGAAAATGCCGTAACTGCCGGCGAGGTGCTGGTCGAGTTCGGCTTCGTCGATGTCGCGCGCCACGGTGTCGGATGCACGTGCGCCGGACACGCGATCCACGGAAAAACTGCGCAGGGCTTCGCGATCATGGTCCCAGGCATCCAGGTACCAGTTGTCGCGGTAATGGGTGACACGCTGCGGCGACACGGTGCGGCGCGTGCGTTCATCGGTGGAACGCGCGCGATAGTCGAAGGTCAGTTGCTTGCGTTCGAGCACCGCTGATGCAACCGCCCGGAATGCGTGCTCGTCGAGCTTGCGCGTGCGATGCGGGATCACGCGCACGCGTTCGACCGGCCAGCGCTTGCCGCCCGCCTGCTCGGCAAGCAGGCCCTCGACGCGCTGCTGCAGCGGTGCAAGCGCACTGGACAGCATGCCGCCACCGGTGCGCGACAGCAGCTGCTGCGCTGCGAGCAATGCGTGCAGTTCTTCCGAACTCAACCACAGCCCTGGCAGCTCGAAACGCGCCGCATCGGTGCTGTCGTACTTGAAGCCCGCCTCGCCATCGCCCACCACCGGCGCCATCAGCGCATCGCGAAGGAAGGCGAGGTCGCGGTACACGGTGGCGCGGGAGCAACCCAATTCCTCCTGCAGGCGCGGCACCGTCACCGGGTAGCGCGCTGACTTCAGGGTGCGGTGCAGGGCATTGATGCGTTCGTAACGGTCCATGTCGCGGATTATGGCGTGTCCGTGCGGCGGCGGCCGCCCTTGGCCGGTTCGAAGGTACCGATGACGTTAATGTGCTCGACGACCCTTGCACCGGAGCTTCGCATGTCGACCCGCACCCATCCCGCCGTCTTTTGCCTGGCACTGTTCGCGCTTGGCGCGCTTGCAGCCTGCAAGCCGTCAGCGCCACCGGCAACGGATGCCGCCGATGCAGAGACCGCGATGCCGGACAACGCCGCCTCGCAAAGCGACCCGTCCGAAGGTGCCCGCTCGACGATCGCCGACGCCGCTGCGCGCCTCAACCCCCTGACCAGCCCGAAGGAAGCCATCGCCGCATCGACCAAAAAATTCATGGCCGTTCGCAGTTTCCACGCCAGCATGCGGCACGAGGGACAGGGCGCCCGGACCGGCAGCGCTGGAAGCAACGAGATCGACTTTGTCGCGCCCGACCGCTACCGGCTGCAGATGCCGATGGGGACGCAGGTGATGATCGGGGACACCATGTACATGCAGGCCGACGGCCGCACGATGAAGGTGCCGCTGCCGAAAGGAACGCTGAGCGACATGCGCGACCCGGCCAAGCTGGGCATGAACGAGGCCAGCATGACGGTCGAAGCGCAGGGCAGCGACAGCGTCGACGGCGCCGCCGCGCAAAAATACATGGTCCACAACACCCAGCCGTTGCCGTCGGACGTGACCATGTGGATCGGCGACGCCGGGCTGCCGCTACAGATCCAGGTCACGAGCATGGTGCAGGGAAAACCCGCCACGACCACCATCCGCTATTCGCGCTTCAACGATCCGGGCATCCAGGTCGACCCGCCAAAGTAGTGTCTCCTCAAAACCCAGACCACAGGAACATCCTCATGTCGAACCCGATCCCGAAGGCGATCGTTTTAATGGTGTTTGCATGCAATGCAGCAGCGCAGCCCGGTCAAGGAGGGCAGGCGGCGATGCCGGCGGTCGATCCGGCCATGTGCGATGCGTTTGCCAACATGCCCAACGCTCCGATGACCGTGGAGGCGTGCAGGTCGATGATGGAAATGGCCAAGGACGATCCGGCCGCCCACCGGCCGGGCGATGACGCCATGAGCTGCGCCGCCATCTTTGCGGAGCTTGAAACCAAGACGCGCGGCATGCGCATTTCAAAAGAAGAAGCGGCGCGCAGGGAGAAAACTGTCCGCGATGGGGAAACGCTCAACGAGCGCCACGGGACCAAGGCCGCCGCGGCGCTGGCTCCGAACGTGGCCACGAACCAGGCGCTCGCCGCGATCGCCCCGTTTGTACCTAACGCAGTACTTGAGCCTGCCATCGCGGCGAACCAGGCGGATATCCAGGCGAAAGGCAAAATTGCTGCCGACGCGTACTCCGCGGAAGCACGCAAGTTGACGGGCGAAAGCGCCAACGCCGCCGCGTCGACGATGCGCGATCCGCGCACCAAGCGCCTGTCGCAACTCGCGGCGCAGAAGGACTGCCAAGCGCCGCGGCAATGACCTGAAACATCGCGTCCGACGAATGTGATTTGGGATAACCAGTCATTAACCATGCCTTCGCCACACTCCGCGCCGGACACAACGCGGGCTCGCGATGCACGGCACAGGGAAGTGGAACGGCGAGCCGGTGCTTGCCTGGATCGTCGTCATCGCCCTGCACGCACTGGCGTGGCGCGAGCTGTCGCGGCTCGACACGCTACGACCCGATCCACCTGCGCCTTCGACACGACTGCGCTTGACCTGGATCGATCGCGAACCCCCACGGGTCATCGTGCCGCCGCTGCCGACGTCGCCATCGTTGCCATCGTTGCAGCGTCCGCCGCAAGCTCGTTCAGGGCCGCCCCATGCAGCGATCCTCGTACCAGCCAGCGTGCCAGGACCAAGCGTCCACACAGGACCGCCACCGACGCGTTCGTTGTCGGCAGTCTTCATCGAACAGGCCCGGCACGAGGCCGAGCGCATGGCGCAAGCCGAACGCCTGCCCGCTGACCCCTTCGCCAACCGCAACGGCGGCCTTCAGCGACCCGCGCCGGACTCCATCCGCATGAAGCCCCGTCTCTCGCCTCAAACCATCGTCGCGGCCGTCGGCCAGTATCTGTTCGCCCCGCCCGGTTACGAACAGGACCCGTGCCCGCAGAACGAACGCAACATCCGCAAGTTGATGGATGGCTCGGACCCGAAAGCGATGCAGCGCGAACTGGATTACGAGCGCGAATATTGCCGGCCGTGATGCGCAACCCGTGCGCTTCCAAGGCGATCAAGACGGAAGCACCCTCATCCGACGTGATTGAACATGCCAACGGAAAGACCACGAGGCACCCCACTACGCGTCTTTCCTTGGCTCAGGGCTCAGGCGTTCTGTGCTGCGCGAGCCTGTGGCTCAAATGCGCAGCCATTCACTCCACAGGATGAAGGGCAGCACCATTCACGCGCTTGGCCTTTGCATGGCAATTAAAAAAAAGGATGTGCAGACCCGAAGGGCGGCGCACATGGATGTGCGACGTTTTCCGATCAAGGCGGATGCCGAGTCGGAAAATAACTGGTGAACTCCAATCTACAGGCTGTGGACTTTGCCAAAAGGCATTTCTTTGGTGACTTTCTTTGTGCCAGCAAAGAAAGTTACCCGCCTCGAGGCGGAAGCTTTGGCGTCTTCAACACCTTGCCAGCGGGTCGCAAGGACCTGCCCAACCTTCCACCTGGCTGGAAGAAACAAAGTGGTCAAGCCAGCACGGCAGCGCGGTCTTCCTGTTGCTGCAACTTCCACATCTGCGCGTAGTGTCCCCCGATCGTCAGCAACTGCGCATGGCGACCGCGCTCGACGATGCGCCCGCTGTCCATGACCAGGATCTCGTCGGCATCCATCACCGTCGACAGCCGGTGCGCGATCACCAGCGTGGTGCGCCCGACGGCGATTCGGTCGAGTTCAGCCTGGATGGAGCGTTCGGATTTGGAATCCAGTGCCGAGGTGGCCTCGTCGAAGATCAGGATCGCCGGGTTCTTCAGCAATGCACGGGCAATCGCCACGCGCTGCTTTTCGCCACCGCTGAGTTTCAGTCCGCGCTCACCCACCTCCGTGTCGTAACCATCCGGGAGCGACACGATGAGGTCGTGGATGTGCGCGGCCCGCGCCGCCTGTTCGACGTCCTCGCGTGTCGCCACGGGACGGCCATAGAGGATGTTGTAGTAGATGCTGTCGTTGAAGAGCACCGTATCCTGCGGCACGATCGCGATGGCGCCGCGCACGGAGGCCTGCGTGTAGTCGCGGATATCGCGCGTCATGCCATCCACGTCGCGAATGGTGATGCGTCCGCCATCGACGTCGTAGAACCGGTACAGCAGGCGCGCGAGCGTGGACTTGCCCGAGCCCGAATGGCCGACCACCGCGAGCGTTCCGCCTGGCGCGATCTGGAAGCTGACATCCCGCAGGATCGGGCGGCGGGCATCGTAGGCGAATTGAACGTGGTCGAATGCCACGTGTGGCTGCGCCGCATGCAAGGGCATCGCATCGTCGCGGTCCTGCACGTCCATGCGCTGGTCGAGCAAACCGAACAACCGTTCGAGGTTGGTGAACGCCTGCTTCACTTCGCGGTACATCATGCCCAGCATGTTCAGCGGTGCCGACAGCTGCAGCAGGTAGGCGTTGACCAGCACCAGGTCGCCGATCGTCATCGTGCCGGCGACGACCCCGGCCGCTGCGCGCCACATCATCGCGGTCACGCCGATGGCAACGATGGAGGTCTGGCCGAGGTTCAACACCGCCAGCGTCTTGCGGCTCATCACCTGCGCGTTTTCCAGCCGCACCAGGTTCTCGTCGTAGCGCCGCGCCTCGTGTTCTTCGTTGCCGAAATACTTGACAGTCTCGTAGTTCAGCAGCGAATCGACCGCGCGTTCGTTGGCGTGCGTGTCGGCCTCGACCGATGCACGGTAGAAGCGCGTGCGCCACTCGGTGATGGAAACGGTGAAGGCGATGTAGGCCACCAGCGTGGCCAGCGTGATGCCGACGAACCCCCAGTCGTAATTCCATGCCAGCACGGCGGTGACCAGCGCGACCTCGAGCAGCGTTGGCACGATGGTGTACAGCGTCCAGTCGAGCAGGTCGGAGATCGCGGTTCCGCCGCGCTCGACATCGCGTGCCACCCCGCCGGTGCGTCGCGCCAGGTGGAATTTCAACGACAACGCGTGCAGATGCCGGAACACCTGCAGCGTGACCCGTCGCGACACGCGCGCCATCACGCGCGCGAAGACCACTTGGCGCAATTCGGTGAACAGCGTCACCGACAATCGCGACGCGCCATACGCAACCAGTAACGCGACCGGCAGCACCAGCAGCGTCGGTTCAACGCCGAGACCATCGACGAGATGCTTGAGCACCATCGGTACGGTCAGGTTGGCCAGCTTCCCGGCGATGACCAGGGACAGCGCCAATGCGATGCGTCCGACGAACGGCTTGAGAAATGGCAGCAGGTCCTGGATCACCTGCCACTCGCTGCGTGCGGCCAGGTCACGCGCAACCGGCGCGGTGCCGAGATCCGTTGCGGCCTCCGGATCGGAGGTAGCGGGTACAGGGGCGGTGAGAGCGGGCTGGGTTGGCTTGGTCATGGCGTTGAGATGGTGCCGCAATTACAAGGTTCAAACCGGATGCGGGCGACAAACTGTTCCAGTGTTCCCCACATCAATTGGCAACGTCGTGGCGGTCTCGCCCAACCCCAGCCCGTCCGGTCCGAACCGCCGCTCGACGAAGACGATGCCGTCATCGCTCACGATCGCCACCGTGCCGCAGCGCGTGCCGTACTGTTCGCCGCACACGAAGGGCGGTCATCCGCCGCGCAAAAAAGCAAGGGCGCCCTTTGGCGCCCTTGCGTGATCCTGGATAAGAGGCCGTGCGGCTGTACCAGCCGCCGACGTCGTTACATGCCGTCCTTCATCATCATGTCGTGACCTGCCTGCATTTCGGAGGCCGTCATACTGCCATTGCCGTCAGCATCCATCTTCTTGAACATGGCGCTCGCGCCTGCAACATGCTCGTCGGCGGACACCATGCCGTCACCATTCTTGTCCATCATCTTGATCATGCTGGCCGCTGACATGTCGTCACCCATCGCCTTCATGCCGGTTTCCATTTCAGCCATGCTGACCATGCCGTCCTTGTCGCCATCGGTACTGGTGAACATCGAGCTCGAGCTCATGTCGTTCTCTTCCATCGAAACCATGCCATCGCTGTTCTTGTCCATCATGGCCATCTTCGAATCCATGCCGCCCATTGCCGGTGCGGCGGGTTCTGTTGCCGGCATCGGCTCGGGCGTCATTGGTTCGGTGGTGGCGCTCGGTGCCGTGGTGTCCGCTGTGGCATCCGCGGCACCGTCACGATTGCAGGCGCCCAGGGTCATTGCGATTGCCATCGACATCGCCGTGATCAACACACGGTTGTTTTGGTAAGTCTTGTTCATTGCGGTAGTACTCCATTGTTAAGAACCGCGCGAGCGTGCGCGTCACTGCGTTAGGTGGTTGTCAACGGGGGCATATCGCTCCATGCGGATTGCGCGATGCCTCTCTGTGGGTTATTGACCCGATGGCGTTTGATAGGCGATTTCTATTCGTACGATAGGCAGCTTCGATGCACTCACTACGCCGACCGAACTTGTGTAAAAAAAGTTTCTTTTTGCATTGCAAGTAACGGACTTTTCACTCCCGATCGCGCAACGTAGCGGCTTCTGCGGCATTCCGCCGCGGTACTGCACAGGATGCTGACGATGGCCACTCGCAAAACTCCGGGCAAGCAAACGCGCGATTCCAAGGCGCGGGATACCAGGAAAAGCAACACGCCCGCGGGTGAGC
>JBDSEX010000099.1:0-5130 GCA_039919835.1 Luteimonas sp. | reverse complement strand
CGCTGATGGCACGACAATTTCCCGGCGTCTTCTGCGCAGGCGAAATGCTGGATTGGGAAGCGCCAACGGGTGGGTACCTGTTGACCGCGTGTCTTGCGAGTGGGCGGGTGGCCGGGCTGGGCGCGATTGATTCGCTGCGGAGAACACCCTGAATTCCGGAAATCACTTCCGATCCGCTCAGTCCGGTTGCTTCAAGGCCGCCGGTGGCTGCCGCGCCGCCCACATGTTGTCGATCAGGTTTGGATAGCGCCTGCCTGCTGCGTCGGCCCTCTTCTTTGCTGCAGCCTTCTGGTCGACCGTCAACGGCGTCCGCGCCGCTTTCGGCTTCGGATTCTTCCTGGTCCAGGGCTCGGGTTTGTCTGTGGCCACCGCCTGCTTCTACCCCGGGCGCATGTTCGTGCAGCGTGACGCCTACAATGCCTCGCTTTCCGCACATCCGAAGCAAGCAAGCCATGTCCCTGAAATCCACCGTCTTCAAGGCCGAGTTGCAGATCAGCGACATGGATCGCAACTACTACGCCACGCACGCCCTGACGCTGGCGCGGCATCCGTCCGAAACCGATGAACGGATGATGGTGCGGCTGCTGGCCTTTGCGCTGTATGCCGATGACCAATTGGCCTTCGGGCGTGGCCTGAGCAGCGACGACGAACCCGACCTGTGGTGCAAATCGCTCACCGGCGACATCGAATTGTGGATCGATCTCGGACAGCCGGACGAGTCCCGTATCCGTAAGGCCTGCGGTCGCGCGCGGCAGGTGGTGGTCATCAACTACAGCGGCAACGCCGCCGACATCTGGTGGAACAAGAACGCTGCTTCGCTGCTGCGCAACGGCAACCTCACGGTGCTCGACATCGCGCCGGCAACGGTCGACGCCCTTGCTGCCATCGCCGACCGCGGCATGCGCCTGCAATGCATGGTCCAGGACGGCCATGTCGAGCTCTATGGCGAAGGCACGTCGATGACGGTCGAGCAGACCGTGCGCATGGCACCGAACGCCGGCGCGCGCTGATGCTGGAATGACACGGGCATGACGCAGGCGTTCGACGCGCTGGTCATCGGAGGCGGCGCGGCCGGCCTGATGTGCGCCTTGACCGCGGGCCAGCGCGGCAAGCGCGTTGTGGTGGTCGAACACGCCAACCGCGTCGGCAAGAAGATCCTGATGTCCGGCGGTGGCCGCTGCAATTTCACCAACACCGGCACGACACCAGGGAACTTCCTTTCGGCCAATCCGCATTTCTGCAAGTCGGCGCTGGCGCGTTACACACCGCAGGATTTCATCGACATGGTGGAGCGGCACGGCATCGCCTACCACGAGAAGGAACTCGGCCAGTTGTTCTGCGACGTGTCGTCGAAACTCATTGTCAGGATGCTGCTGGATGAATGCGCCGCTGCCGGCGTGCGGGTTGAGACCGACTGCAGTGTCGAGCGGGTGGCCAATCGCGATGGCACTTTCGTGATGGAGACCACGCATGGAACTTTTTCCGCGCCTTCGCTGGTCGTGGCCTGCGGCGGCCTGTCGATTCCGGCGATGGGCGCGACCGGATTCGGTTATCAGCTCGCGCGCCAGTTCGGCCACAACGTGCTGCCCACGCGCGCCGGGCTGGTGCCGCTGACGCTCAGCGGCAAGCACCAGGAACGGCTGCAGGACCTGAGTGGCGTCTCGCTGCTGGTCGAAGCCAGCTGCAATGGGCAACGCTTCCGCAACTTCATGCTGGTGACGCATCGCGGCGTCAGCGGGCCAGCGATCCTGCAGGTGTCTTCGTACTGGCAGCCGGGCGACGACCTGCGCCTGGATCTGTTGCCGGGTGCGGACGCCTTCGGCCTACTGTGCGCGGGGCAACTCGAACGGCCTGCGGCCGAGCTGAAAAACGTGCTCGCCGATGCCTTGCCGAAACGCTTCTCGCAACGTTTGTGCGAGCTGTGGTTTCCCAACAGACCAATGCGCCAGTACAACGAGCGCGGGCTGCGCGACATCGCCGCGCAGCTGCAGCAGTGGCCGCTGATCGCCAGCGGTACCGAAGGCTATCGCACGGCCGAAGTCACGCTGGGTGGCGTCGATACGGATGGCTTGTCGTCGAGCACGATGCAGTCCAGGCAGGTGCCCGGGTTGTATTTCATCGGCGAAGTCGTGGATGTCACCGGCTGGCTCGGCGGGTACAACTTCCAGTGGGCGTGGGCCTCGGGGCATGCGGCGGGATCTGCGCTTTGACCTGGGCCCCGAAAGGCGGACCGCCATGTGCGTTTCGAATGCGCCGCCCCCGCGGATTGGCCAAGTTGACTGAGCGTTGCGCGGCGGGTGGCTTGCGGCAAGAATTCGCTGCAGCAAGGAAGACCACGCCACCTCTGCTACAAGCGCCTGTTTCTGGAAGACAGGCGCCTGGCATCGATTCGGTGGCGATGTGAAAGGCATGCGTGAACGTTGACGTAGCCTGTCCGCCGCTGGTCCTGCCAGCGTCAAAGCCTTTCCGCGACGTTGCATGTCGCGGCTTCGCACCTTCTGCACTGCATCTGCGCACCACCGATGACAGGCAACGCTGAGCCTTCCATGCCCGGTTACACCACCCAAGTACACGACGTCCGCATCGGTGCGCATTCCTTCAGGATTCGCGCGCTCAGCGACCTGCAACAGTTCGCGGATCCGGACCGCCACGCCGAGCGCGCTGGAATCTCATCGGCGCAGTGGAGCCTGTTCGGCCAGCTGTGGCCAGCCGGACGCGTCCTGGCCGAAGCGATGGACCGCCATGACATCGCCGGGAAACGCATCCTCGAACTGGGCTGCGGCCTCGGATTATCCAGCCTGGTCCTGCAGCAGCGCGGCGCGGACATCGTGGCGAGCGACTATCACCCGCTGGCCGAGCCCTTCCTCGCCTACAACTCTGCATTGAACGGCTTGCCATCCGTCGTGTACCGCGAACTCCGATGGGACGTACCGCATCCGACGCTGGGCCTGTTCGATCTCGTGATCGGCAGCGACATCCTGTACGAAAGCGGTCACGCCGCGCAGCTCGCGATGCTGGTGGCGCGACACACGCACGAGCATTCGGAGGTGCTGATCACCGACCCGGGGCGCGGCAACAGCGCGCCATTCACGCGGGCCATGGCCGGGTCGGGTTTCGTCGTCAACGAGCAACGCACTCGCATGAACGAGCAGGACGTCGAACCGTTTCGTGGACGCCTGCTTCAGTACAGCCGGGGCGCATCCCACGCTTGAATCCGACGGGCGCGAACCTGATTGCCGGAAAGACACGACAGATGCAGGTCGCACACCACCCGCGTTGGCTGTGGATCAGCGCCGCAGCAGGAAATAGGGCAATGCGATCAACGCCAGCGCAATGAGGATGCCCAGAACCGCGCCAATCACCCGCAAGGGCCGCTCACGCAACTGCGATTGAAAGGTTTCGGCCGTCCCTGCCGCTTTCTCGGCGGCATGCTCCGCCCGCGCGCGCGACTGCCGCTGCGACTGGTATTCGCCCATGACCTGCTTCGCGCGGTCGACGTGCGCATCGTCCTCGATCCAGACGCCCCCGCCGTTGATGCCCCACATGTTGGGCTCGATCACGTAAAACCCGATGTTGTTCCGCTCGAGCAAGGCGCTCACGTCCTCCAGTTCGTCGGCGGGTACGTTGCGCAGGTTGAGGAGTCTTTTTGCCATGCGCGGATGATAGGTCGGCGCAGCGGTGAATGCATTGCAAAATCCGTGGCTGCTATGCTTTTGCCATTCGATTACCAGCGATTGCGAAGTGCAGGACGAAACCCCCGTGGTCCCCATCCGCTTGTCCAGGCGAGTCGCGCAGCTCGCTCCGTGCACGCGGGCGGAGGCGGAGCAATACATCGAAGGCGGATGGGTGAAGGTGGACGGCATCGTCATCGACGATCCGCGCTGCATGGTGACAACCGAGGCGGTCGAATACGACCCGCAGGCGAAGCTGGAGGCAATCGAGCCTGCCACATTGCTGTTTCACAAACCTGCGGGCGTCGTCCACGAAAACGTGATCGCAACGCCGGATACACGCGCCGCCGATGACACCAGCGGCATCCGCATCCTGCAGCGCCACTTCACCCGACTGACGCCGTTGATGCCGCTGGACACGGAAGCGAGCGGCTTAATCGTGCTGTCGCAGGACGGCCGCGTGTATCGAAGGCTGACCGAAGATGCGAACCAGATCGAACAGGAATTCATCGTCGAAGTCGAAGGCACGCTCGACGGTCCCTATGGATTGAGCCGCCTCTCCCGCGGCCTGAGTTACAAAGGCCGCGCCCTGCCATCATGCAAGGTCAGCTGGCAGAACGAAACAAAACTCCGCTTCGCGATCAAGGCCGTCCGCCCGGGGCAGCTGCGCAACATGTGCGAGCAGGTTGGATTGAAGGCGATCTCGATCAGGCGCCTGCGCATCGGGCGCATTCCTTTGCGCAAGATGGCGGTTGGGCAGTGGCGCTACCTGCCCGTGAGCGAGCGGTTTTGACCATCAGCTCGTCAAAGAATGCTTGCGCGCAGGCAGAACGAAATGCCGACCCGCTTAACTGGCTTGTGTAATGCGATCTGGACGGTAGCACTCTCCTTTGCCCGCGATTGAACTGTATCCAAAGGTCTACGAGACACTTGCTCTCGATGCGGACAAGAAATGGCTAGTGCATTGCATTTTCACGGTGCAACTAAACAATGATGCCGTTCGCAGACCCGAAGGGCGGCGCACATGGATGTGCGACGTTCTCCGAACGAGGCAGGGTGAGAAGGTGCGCGCTCGCGAGCCACCGGCTCGCGCACCGTACGAACGCACGCGCCGCAAGCGCGGGCTGGCCTTCGACTGCGCAGCAGGCAAAGCCGAGCCGGAAAATAACCGGTGACCCCGAAACTACGAGCTGTGGACGTTGCCAAGAGGGCATTTCTTTACTCCGGGCATCCTGCCCTACGCCCCTGCGGGGCCGGCTGCGCCGTTCGCGCCGCTCCTGCGGCGCAGTGGTGACTTTCTTTGTGCCAGCAAAGAAAGTTACCCGCCGCAAGGCGGAAGCTTTACCTCTCACAGGAAATAAAAAGATCGTCAGCCCTGGCCGTCGGATCAGAGGAAACAAAAGCTGCAACAAGAAGCCTTATGCAACCTTCCGCCCACTCACGACCGGCACATGCCACA
>JBDSEX010000092.1:0-2863 GCA_039919835.1 Luteimonas sp. | reverse complement strand
CGAATCCGGATCCGGCAAGAGTGAGCTGGCACTGGAACTGGTCACGCGCGGACATCGCCTGGTCGCCGATGACACGCCGGAGTTCACGCAGATCGCGCCGGACGTACTCGACGGCACCTGCCCCGAGTTGCTGCAGGACCTGCTGGAGCTTCGGGGTCTGGGTGTCCTCGACATCCGCCAGATGTTTGGCGATACGGCGGTCAAGCGGAACAAGTACCTGCGCCTGATCGTGCATCTCACCCGTCCGCACCTGGAGCCGATGCCCAGCGGCATCGAACGACTCACCGGCGATGTCGGCGTTCGCCGGGTGCTCGATCTCGACGTGCCGCAGATCACCTTGCCGGTGATGCCGGGGCGCAACCTCGCCGTGCTGACCGAAGCCGCCGCCCGCCAGCACATCCTTCGGGCAAAAGGCATCGACCCGGCCGCCGCGTTCATGGCCCAGCACAACCACCTGCTGCAACGGGGGTCGCCATGAGCTCGGCCACTGCGAACGCCACCACTGCACCGGCGCTGATCATCGTGAGCGGCATGTCGGGGTCCGGCAAGACGGTCGCGCTGAACACGCTGGAGGATCTTGGTTTTTATTGCGTCGACAATCTTCCGGCAGAACTGCTCACGCGCTTCGTCGAAAGCGTATCGCGCGACGATGCGCCGCCGACCAAGCTCGCCGTCGGGATCGACGTGCGTAGCCGGCACAGCGATCTGGCCAACGTGCCGCAGTGGTTGTCAGCCGTGGGCGAGATGGGACTCGACCCCAGGCTCGTCTTCTTCGACACGGACGAAGCGGTGCTGCTCAAGCGATACGCCGACACGCGCCGGCGCCACCCGCTGAGCCATATCGGGCTGGCGCTTTCCGATGCGATCGCGCTGGAGCGGCAGGTGCTCAAGCCACTGCGCACGCTGGCGGACGTGGTGATCGACACCAGCGAGCAGAACGTGCACCAGTTGCGGCGCACCGTGATCACCGAATTCGGATTGAGCGCCGACAGCGTGCTGTCGCTGCTGTTCGAGTCGTTCGCGTACCGGCGCGGCGTCCCGGCCGATGCCGACTTCGTCTTCGACGCGCGCGTGCTTCCCAATCCGCACTGGGACGCCAGGCTGCGGCCGTTGTCGGGACGCGATGCCGAGGTGCGGCATTACCTGGCCTCCCAACCCGATGTGGTGCAGTACGTCGAGCAGATCGCCGGCTTCCTCGACACCTGGCTGCCGCGCCTGCAGTCCGATACGCGCAGCTACGTCACGGTCGCATTCGGCTGCACCGGCGGGCGCCACCGGTCGGTGTTCCTAGCGGAACACATGGCCGAACACTGCCGCCAGCGCGGCTGGGCGGAAATTGCGACGTATCACCGCGAACTGGACTAGCCGCCGGTCCTTGAAGCAACTGTCCGGCCGCTTCCTGGCGGTCGCCCGCCTCTGCTAACTTGACGCCATGCCCGTCGGAATCCTCCTCATCACCCACACCGGCGTCGGCGCGGCACTGCTCGATGTCGCCACGCAACTGCTGCGGCAGTTGCCCCTGGTGACGGAGGCGTTCGAGGTTCCTTTCGACGCCGACGCCGACGCGTTGCTGCCCGCTGCGAGTGCAGCACTACGGCGCGTGGATGGCGGTGCGGGCGTGCTGGTGCTGACCGACCTGTACGGGGCAAGTCCGAGCAATCTTGCTGCCAGGCTCGCGCGCCTCGGCACCCCAGTGCGCCGCGTGTCCGCGCTGAACCTGCCGATGCTGCTGCGGGTGATGAACTATTCCGATCTTGACCTGGACGCCCTGCCCGCCATTGCCGCGGCCGGTGCCCGAAACGGCGTCATCCTCGATGAAGCGTGATGCGAAACTGTCCGGGGCAGGCCATCCAAGAGTGCGAACATGCTCGAACGTGAACTGATCGTCGCCAACCGTCTGGGCCTGCACGCACGCGCCACGGCGAAACTGGTGCAGACCCTGTCGGGTTTCCGCTGCAGCTCCACGCTCACCGCCAAGGGCCGCGAGGTCAATGCAAAAAGCATCATGGGCGTGATGCTGCTCGCCGCCGGACCCGGCACGCCGGTGCTGTTGCGGGTCGACGGCGAGGATGAAGCGGCCGCGCTGGAAGCGGTGGCCGGATTGTTCGCCCGCCATTTCGACGAGGGCGGCTGATGCGGCAGCCACTGCCTGGCCATGGCGCCTCGCGCGGAAGCGCGCTGGGCCGGGCCCGGGTGCGCCTGCCGCATGCGCTTGCCGTTGTCGAGGAACACATCGCTGCGGCCGAGGTCCATGCCGAACTCACGAAGTTGCACACCGCGATCGACACCGTACGCGGCGAAATGCATGCACTGCGCGAACGCCTGCATGGCGCGTTGGCGCACGAAGTCGGTGAGTTCCTCGACCTGCACACCCTGCTGCTCGACGACCCCGAGCTCCTGCAGGGCCTCGACGCACTGATCCGCACCGGCCTGTACAGCGCCAACTACGCGCTGCGCCTGCAGCGCGATCGACTCGCCGCCGTGTTCGCCGGGATGGAAGACGCATATTTCCGCAGCCGCATCGAGGACATCGACCAGGTCATCGGCCGCATCCATGCCGCACTGCATCGCCGTGACCATGACCTGCAGGGCGTCGCCGGCGAAATCCTCGTCACCGACAACGTGGCGCCTGCCGAACTCGCGCAACTGCAATCCCAAGGCGTGATGGCGGTGGTCACATCGGCCGGCAGCGCCCTGTCGCACACCGCGATCCTTGCGCGAAGCCTGCACCTGCCGCTGGTCGTCGGTGCGGCCTTGGCATTGCAGAAGATCAACGACGGCGACGTGCTGATGGTCGATGGCGGCGACGGCCTGATCGTGCTGGAACCCAACGCAGGCGACCTGCGCACGCACCGCCTGCGCA
>JBDSEX010000059.1:0-7308 GCA_039919835.1 Luteimonas sp. | reverse complement strand
AATCAAGCGCGTGCCGGCGCAATGTTTCTTCGACGGTCTGCTCGAGCCGTGCGGCGGACCATGTGGGGTTGAAGCGCAGGTTGAACAGGACCTCCAGCGCACCGGGTATGACGTTGTTGGCGCCGGTGCCGGCGTGGATGTTGCTTACCTGGAAACTGGTGGGTGGAAAACTCTCGAAGCCGTCGTCCCATTGCCGCGCAGCAAGTTCAAGCAAAGCCGGCATGGCTTGATGGATCGGATTGCGCGCTTTCTCGGGGTATGCGACATGGCCCTGGATGCCGCGCACGGACAAGGTCCCAGAGAGTGTGCCGCGTCGACCGACGCGCAACAGGTCGCCGAGTGTCTGTTTCGATGACGGCTCGCCGGTGATGCAATAGTCGATGCGCTGACCACGCTCGCGGAAGACGTCCGCCACGCGCCGGACGCCATCGATCGCGTCCCCTTCTTCATCCGACGTCAGTAGCAGTGCGATGGTGCCGGGGTGATCGGGGTGCGCGGCGACAAAGCGTTCGAGCGCGATCACGAACGCAGCGACACTGCCTTTCATGTCGGCGGCGCCGCGGCCGTAGAGGAGGCCCTCGCGGACGTCGGGGATGAATGGATCGCTGCTCCAGTCGTCGCGCGAGCCGGGCGGGACGACATCGGTGTGTCCGAGCAACACCAGCACCGGATGGCCGGTGCCATGCGTCGCGAACAGGTTGTCGACCTCGCCAGAACGCATGTGCTCGCATGAGAAGCCGGCGCGTTGCAGGCGGGTAGCGATCAACTGCTGGCAACCTGCGTCGTCAGGCGTGATCGACCGGCGGGAGATGAGATCGGTTGCGAGGGCGAGGACGTCGTTCAAGGGTACCCCGGAGGATTTGGATACTCGGCCAGCGGCAAGAGTAGGCGGGCAGCGAAAATGATGTGAGGAGGTTGCCCAGGATTGTCATTCCCGCGAAGGCGGGAATCCAGTGACTTTGACCTTGCTGCACGTTGCGAGAAGCAAGAACGTCGCCGGATTGCCGCCTTCGCGCGAATGACGAGCCAAAACAATCTTACGCGGGAGTAACGAACTGGATGGGCATCGCAACACGGGGAATCATGCATCACGACCGGGGACGCGCCGGAAATCTCTGCTTGAAGCCGTTGTCACTGAATCCCTGTGTCACGACTCCATCAGCCGACACCACGACGGGCCGCCGAATCAGCTGTGGATATTCCTTGAGCAACAGCTGCCACTCCGCATCCGACCCCGGTGTCTTGCGGCTCGGCGGAATGGCGCGCCAAGTGGTCGATGACTTGTTGATCAGCGTGTCCCAGCCGCCAGCCTGCGCTGCCCAATCGGCAAGCGTCTCTGCGGATTGCCGGTTGTCGCGGTAATCGACGAATGTATGCGCTACGCCAAAGCGCTCAAGCCACTTGCGGGCTTTCCTGCAGGTGTCGCAGTTGGTGAGGCCGTAGAGCGTTGTCATGGGATGCGTGGGGCCTCAGAGTTGTCATCCCCGCGAAGGCGGAAATCCTTGAATGTTGCTTGATCGAATCATCCCGCTGGAGCGCAGTCGATGGATTCCCGCTTTCGCGGGGATGACGGCAACAGCAAGATCGAACTTGGTTTCAGCTTGCGCTGGGATGGCACGACTACTCCGCATGCCCCCGCAGCAAGTCATTGATGGACGTCTTCCCGCGTGTCTTCGCATCCACCTGCTTCACGATTACCGCGCAATACAATGAATGCGATCCATCCTTCGCCGGAAGCGAACCCGACACCACGACGCTGCCAGGCGGCACCACGCCGTAGCTGACTTCTCCCGTCGCGCGGTTGTAGATGCGCGTCGACTGGCCGATGAACACGCCCATGCCGATCACGCTGTGGTGCCCGACCACGACGCCCTCCACCACTTCCGAGCGCGCACCAATGAAGCAGTGGTCCTCGATGATCGTCGGCGAGGCCTGCAACGGTTCCAGCACGCCGCCGATGCCCGCGCCGCCGGACACATGGCAATGCTTGCCCACTTGCGCGCAGGAACCAATCGTCGCCCATGTATCGACCATGGTGCCGGCGCCGACATGCGCGCCGATGTTGATAAAACTCGGCATCAGCACCACGTCCTTGCCGAAATGCGCGCCGCGACGGGCGATGGTGCCAGGCACCACACGCACGCCGAGCTTGCGGAACTGCGCTTCGCCATACCCCTCGAACCGCATCGGGATCTTGTCCCAGAACGGGGCCGGATCGGCTTCCATCAATTCCATCTGCTGCACGCGGAAATACAGCAGGACTGCTTTCTTCAACCACTCGTTGACGGTCCAGCCGCCCTTGCCATCGGGTTCGGCGACGCGGAATTCGCCTGTCTCGAGGCCGTCGATCACGCGCTCGACGGCGGGGCGCGTCGAGCCTTCGAGTTCGTCCGGCGTCAGCATGGTGCGGCGCTCCCAGGCACTGTCGACCATGAATTTCAGTTCTTCCAGTCCCGGGCCTTCCGGTGTTTTGCGCTTGCTGGTCTTACGTGGCGTCATGGCCGGGCATCTCCGTCGAGACAGGCAAGCAACGCATCGCGCAGTGCCTGTTGGTGTTGAATGTCGTCGAGCGGACGATCGTGCTCGTCGGTGATCTGGAACATGTCTTCGGCGCGCTCGCCGAAAGTGGCGATGCGTGCATCATGCACGCGCAATCGTTGCTGGCGCAGCACCTGTGTCACGTCGGCAAGCAGGCCGGGGCGGTCGTTGCAGACGAGGCTGAGCATCGTGCGACGTCCATCGGACGTAGCGGCCAACTGCACCTGCGGTGCGATGCGAAAATGTTGCAGATGACGCGGTAGCGATCGGCGCGATGGCTTGATGCCGTCGAGCTCGCCTGCAAGCACGATGGCCAGCCGTTGCTCGACCTCGCTCGGGGCGACGGGGCGCGCCGGATCATCGGGCAGCACGTCGAAGGTATCGCACACGGAGTCGTGCGGCCCATCGAGCAATCGCGCTTGCTGGATCGCGAGGCCAAGGCGATCCAGCGTGGCGGCGATCGCCGCCAGCAGACCGTCGCGATCCGGCGAATATACGAAGACATCCAGCGCACCGGCCTGCCCCGCCAACGCACGCACGCGCACCCGCGCCTGCTCTGGACGCATGTCACGCAACGACAGCGCCTGCCAGGTGAGCTGATCGGCCCGACTGCGCAGGAAGCCCTCCTGCGGCATGCGCGCGAACAGCGCATCGATTTCAGGATCGGCGATGCCTTCATCGCGCAGCGATCCGCGCACGGCCTCGCGCGATTCGTCGATGCGCTCGCCGGCAGCAACCGGATGCTCGAGCCCGCGCCGCAGCGCCAGCCTCGTGGCCGTGTGCAGATCTGCGAGCAGGCGATCCTTCCACGCGTTCCACAGCTTCGGCGAGGTTCCCGCGATGTCGGCGCAGGTGAGGAGATACAGATGATCGAGGCGTTCGCGATCCTCCACCAGCGATGCGAAGCGATGGATGACATCCGGGTCGGCGATGTCCTGCTTCTGCGCGGTCATCGACATCAGCAGGTGCTTTTCGACCAGCCATGCGACCAGTGCGCTGTCCGCTTCCGACAACCCGTGCGCGGCGCAGAACTCGCGCGCGTCGATCGCGCCGAGTTCGGAATGGTCGCCGCCACGGCCTTTGGCGATGTCGTGGAACAAGCCGGCCAGCAGCAACAGTTCGGGTTTGCGCAGGTAAGGCCAGACATCGTGCGCCATCGCGAAGCGTTCGTCCGGTTCTCCGGATGCAAAGGCCGCGAGATTCTTCAACACGGCCAGCGTGTGCTGGTCGACGGTGAACACATGGAACAGGTCGAACTGCATGCGTCCCGACACGCGCGCGAAGGCCGGCAGCCAGCGCGCGAGCACGCCGAGCTGCGCCATTCGCGTCAGGGTCTTGACCGGCTGCGGGCCACGCAGCAAGGCCATGAACTGTTCGCAACGCGCCGCATCGGCTTGCGTGTAGTCGGGCAGGTGCGCCAGAGATTCCGCCAGCGCGCGCGCGGTCTGCGAATGCAGGCCGCGAATGCCGGGGTGCGATGCCCATGCCGCGAACATCGCGAAGACATGCGCGATGTCGCGATGCGGCCACTGGGGGTCCATCGCGGCGAGATACCCGCGCCGCGATTGGAATTCCATGTCGATTGCCTCGGGCGTGACTTCGCCTTCCAGCTGTTCCTCGAACCGCTGCAGCAGCCGGTCACCGACGCGCAGCACCAGCGCGGCGCTGCGATAAAAGCCCTGCATCATCTGTTCGACGGCCAGGTTGTCGGCGTCATCCGTATGACCCAGCCGGGCGGCCAGCGACTTCTGGTGATCAAAGCGCAGCCGCTCTTCGCGCTTCTTCGCGACCAGGTGCAGGCCATAGCGCAGCTTGGCCAGCCCGCGTCGCTCGCGATTCAAGGTGCCGTACTCGTCGGCGCCGAGCTGGCCCAGCGCTACCAGCGATTCCAGGTCCTGCGTGCCGGTCACGCGCAACGCCATCCAGCGCAGCGTCTGCAGGTCACGCAACCCGCCGGGGCCTTCTTTCAGGTTCGGTTCGAGATTGTCCGAGGTGTCGCCGAAACGCGCGTGGCGCAGGCGCTGTTCCTCGCGCTTGGCGAGGAAGTAATCGTGCGGTGGCCAGATCAGTTCCGGCGCCACGGCGGCGAACAGCCGCGCGGCATCTTGCTGCGCCGCCGCCAGCGGCCGTGCTTCCAGCAGCGCCGTGAGCACCGTGATGTCATCGCGTGCCGCCAGGGTCGACTCGGCGATGGAACGCACGGCATGTCCCACCGGCAAACCCGCATCCCACAGAAGGGCGAAGAAACGCGCAAGCGCAGCGGCGTGTTCCGATTGCGCATCGGGTTCGGCCAGCACCAGCAGGTCGATGTCAGATTGCGGGAACAGTTCACCGCGTCCGTAACCTCCGACTGCGAACAGGGCGAGCGGTTCAACGCCCTCAATGCAGCGACGCCACGCCGTGCGCACGATCGCGTCGATGCCGTGCGCACGCGCGGCGAGCAGCGCGTCGATGTCCTCGTCACGATCGAAACGCTCCGCGAGCTGCGCGGAGGCTGCGGCCAGCGACGCACGCGTCGCGGCGAGCCATGCGGTGTCGTCGAGGGCATCCCCGGGCTGCCGCGCTGCAAGCCCGTCCGCCACCTCCTGATTCATGCCATCGCGACGTTTTCGGCGTAAAGCGTCAGTACGTCGAAACCATCCTCGGTGACAGCCAGCGTGTGCTCCCACTGCGCCGACAACTTGCGGTCCTTGGTGACCACGGTCCAGCCATCCGGCAGCAGTTTGGTGTGGCGCGCGCCTTCATTGATCATCGGCTCGATGGTGAACGTCATGCCGGGCTTCAACACCAGCCCCTCGCCGGCGCGCCCGTAATGCAGTACCTGCGGGTCTTCGTGGTAGATGCGGCCGATGCCATGGCCGCAGTACTCGCGCACCACGCTGAAGCGTTCGGACTCGGCGTAGGTCTGGATGGCGTGGCCGATGTCGCCCAGTGTCGCGCCGGGTTTGACGATGCGGATTCCGCGCCACATCGCCTCGTACGTCACGTCCACCAACCGCTTCGCCATCACCGACGGCGTGCCGGCGTAGTACATGCGGCTGGTGTCGCCATGCCAGCCGTCCTTGATGACGGTGACGTCGATGTTGACGATGTCGCCGTCCTTGAGCACCTTCGCCTCGCTCGGAATGCCGTGGCAGATGACGTTGTTGACCGAAGTACAGACGGTCTTCGGGAAACCGCGATAGCCGACATTCGCCGGAATGGCCTGTTGCACGTTGACGATGTGGTCGTGGCAGATCCGGTCGAGTTCTTCGGTGCTCACTCCCGGCTTGACGTGCGGCGCGATCATTTCCAGTACTTCGGCCGCGAGGCGTCCGGCCACCCGCATCTTCTCGATGTCGGCAGGGGTTTTGACTGTGATGTTCATGCCGCCATTATCGCGCAGGCCATTGCCTCGCGGACCGGCCCGAGCTCCGTAGCAGCAACGGAAGGAACCTCGGGGTCGCGTCTTCCGTCGCTCCCACGGACGGCATCCGGCCCTGGTGGTTGCCCCTAAGTCCCTGTCCCGGCTACAATTCCGCTGCTTTGTGGCGGGTATCGACCCATCACGCCGCCCACAGCGGGCGTCACCGCTGAATCCACACCCGTTGCAACCGCCCGTGCCGGGGTGCCTTCCGCGAGAAGGTTCGGTCACGGAGGCAACGGGGAGGCCCAACCCCGGAGTTGTCATGCGAGTCCCTCGCAAGAACCCGCACTTCCCTGTGCGGACTTCTGATGAAGGGCTTGCGCCAGCTCCTTAATCCCTGGAGTTACACACCATGTCCCAAGTCACCATGCGTCAGATGCTGGAAGCCGGCGTCCATTTCGGCCACCAGACCCGTTACTGGAATCCCAAGATGGGCCCGTACATTTTCGGCGCCCGCGGCAAGATCCACATCATCAACCTCGAGAAGACGCTGCCGCTCTTCATCGACGCAATGAACTTCATCTCCGCGATCGCGCAGAAGCGCGGCACCGTGCTGTTCATCGGCACCAAGCGCTCGGCGCGCGATTCGATCAAGGAAGAAGCCACCCGCTGCGGCCAGCCATACATGACCCAGCGCTGGCTGGGCGGCACGCTGACCAACTTCCAGACCGTCAAGAAGTCCGTGTCGCGGTTGAAGGAACTGGAAGCCGGCGAAACCGATGGCAGCTTCCAGAAGCTGGTCAAGCATGAAGTGCTGGGCCTGCGCCGCGAACGCGACAAACTGCTGGCCTCGCTCGGCGGCATCAAGGAGATGAACCGCCTGCCCGACGCCCTGTTCGTGATCGACATCGGCCATGAAGACATCGCCATCAAGGAAGCGAAGAAGCTTGGCATCCCGGTGATCGCGGTAGTCGACAGCAACTACGATCCGGCGCTGGTCGATTACGCCATCCCCGGCAACGACGACGCCATCCGCGCCGTGCAGCTGTATGCGCGCGCCGCGGCTGACGCGGTGCTTGAAGGCAAGGCCGCCGCACCGGCGATGGGTGGCCGCGAGGACCAGTTCGTCGAACTGGATGCCGATGGCAAGCCCGTCACCGACAAGCGCGACGCACGTCGTGCCCCGGCCCGCAAGGCGCCAGCGAAGCAGGCCGAAGCCGCCGCGCCTGCGGCCGGCGAATCGGCACCCGCTGCTGCGGAAACCAGCGAGGCCGACGCCATCGCGGAATCGTCGGACGCTGCCGTCGAAGTCGCCGAAGCTGCCGACAAGTCCCCCGCCGCCGAGTAATGCGGCCGTCATGCAGCCGCGCAACAGTGCGCGGCTGCTTTCTTCATTGTAGGGGCGCCCCATGGGCGCGACAGGC
>JBDSEX010000047.1:0-8121 GCA_039919835.1 Luteimonas sp. | reverse complement strand
CAGCGTGTTGGTTTCGTGGATCAGGTGCCAGAGTTCCTTGCCGAACAGGAACACATACACGCCCTGCGCGACGATCAGGCCGAGGTACAGCGGCAACTGCAGCCAGCGGGAACTGAAAATCAGCGCGGGCAAGGGCGTCAGGCGTGGAGGCCTGGTGGTGCGCGGATCGGACATGCAAGGGAGCCGGGGTAAGCAGGTGACGCAGGTTAGCGGGCGGCCATGACGCTGCCAAGCGCGCCGGTTGCGATCTCCTGCTAGAAAAGTCGTTGCGGGAAAGCGGTCGTTCCGGTGAACGCCTGGATCCGGGTCGAAACCCGCCCTCGAATCTCAATCGCCATAACCGCCTGCCTTGAACGAGATTCCAGTCGCGGGCGTCAATTCGGTTTCGGCGGCTTCAGGGTGTACTGCGCCGGCGGCGTCGCGCCGAGCAGGTGCTCGACGAAATAATCCCAGCGCCGCCGCATGACGTACGGTGCATCCATGCCGTACCCGTGCCGCGCGTGCGGCAGCAGCAGCAAGTCGAAATCCTTGTTGGCCTTGACCAGCGCGTCGACCACCAGCAGCGTGTTCGATGGCGGCACGTTGTCGTCCATCAAGCCGTGCAACAGGAACAACTTCCCCTTCAACTTGTGCGCGTGGCTCTGGTTGGCCTGGTCGTCGTAGTTGCTCTTGCCATCGCGCTTGACTTCCAGTCCCTGCCACTTCTCCGCCCAGTCGTCTTCGTAGTTGCGGTTGTCGTGGTTGCCGCTTTCGCTGATGCCGACCTTGAAGACATCCGGATAGCGGAACATGGCGGTCGCGGTCGCGTTGCCACCGCCGGAATGGCCCCAGATGCCGATGCGATCCATGTCGATGAAGGCGTGGCGCTTGCCGAGTTGCTTCAAGCCCGCCACCTGGTCGGGCAGCGTGTTGTCGCCGATGTCGGCGAAATAAGCATCATGAAACGCCTTGGACCGGTATGGGGTGCCCATGCCGTCGATCGCGACGACGATGAAACCAAGTTCGGCCAGCGCCTGGTGATCGCCTCGCGAGGGCGCGAAACCGCGGCGGCCGACCGAGCCGACCTGGGGCCCCGGATAGATGTAGTTGATGATCGGGTACTTTTTCGAAGCATCGAAGTTCGATGGCTTGAACATCAAGCCGTACAGATCGGTCGTTCCGTCTCGGCCCTTGACCGTGAAATCTTCCGGAGGAGCCCATCCGGCCGCTTTCAATCGCGCCGTGTCGGCGCGGGCAATGTCGGCGACGGTGCCGCCATCGGCGGTCCTGCGCAAGACCGACACCGGCGGCGCGCCGGTGGTCGAGTAGGTGTCGACGAAATACGTCCCGTCCGTCGACAGCACGACGCCGTGGTTGCCGTCCTCCGGCGTCAGCAGCGTGACGTCTCCGCCGTCGAGGCCAACCTTGTAGTACTGCTGGAAATACGGATCACGGCCGGCCTCGCGCCCGGTGCCGGTGAACCAGATGGTGCGCGCGGCCTCATCGACTCGATTGACCTCGGCCACGTTCCAGTCGCCCTTCGTGACGGCGCGCTTGAGCTTGCCCGTATCGAGGTTGTACAGGTAGAGGTGACCCCAGTTGCTGCGCTGGCTCCACCACAACACTTCCTTGCTGTCGGCGAGATACCGCCAGTTGATCGCGTTGATGCCGCTCTCGAACCAGGTCTTCGCGTTCTCGTCGAACACCTCGCGCACGGCACCGGTGGATGCATCGGCCACGCGCAGCCAGGTGTGCTTGTGATCCCGCGATGTCGAAGCAAACGCCAGCGTCTTGCCGTCCTTGGCCCACTGCACGTCTTCCCAGTCGCCGAAGCAGCTGACGTCGTCGCACTGCGTCGAGCGGTGCTGGTCCGGCGGCATCTTCAGGCGCACGACCCTGCGCGCGCTGCCGTCGTTTGCACCGAGGTCGATGACGACGCGCTCGATCATGGTGATGTCCTTGTCGCCCACCAGCGGATATTTCCAGGTATCGACGTCCGGATGCCCGATGTTGGTGCTGACCAGCGTCATCTCGCCGGTGGTGCGCTGGTCCTGCTGGAAAGTCGCGATCTTCGACGAGTCCGGCGACCACACCAGGATCGCGCGGTCGCTATGCGTCCAGCCGGCGTTGTCGGTGGCGTAGCCGTAGTCCTTGACGCCGTCGGTGGTGAGCTGCGATTCCTTGCCGCTGGCGACATTGCGTAGCCACAGGTTCCAGTTGCGAATGAACGCTTCCTGTTTTTTGTCCGGCGACACGACGGCCTCCCCGCCCGCGAGCGCCGCCGCCTTTTCCTTCGCGATCGGCTTGGCAGGCGCGCATGTGCCCTTGCCGCCCAGGTCGCACAGGTACTGCGTACCGCCGGCGGAAACATTCAAGCGGCCATCGCTGGCCGTTACGTAGGTGGTGAACGGCAACTTGCTCGCCTTCACCGGTTTGCCCGTGGCCTTGCCCAGCGCCGCGGCGAGCCGGGCGTGGTCGAAGGCGAGCTGCGACTTGCCGGTGGCCGTGTCGAAACGCATGACCCGATCGCCGCTGGCATCGTGATCGACGAAAGTAAAAGACGCATCGTCAAGCCAGGTCACGTTGTTCGCGGCATGATCCACCAGCGGGGAGGTGTTGTAGCCGAGGAAGCGTTCGGCGCGGGCGTAGTCGTCGGCGGTCAGTGCGGGGGTCTGCGCGGTGGCGGCGCTCGAGAGCAGGCCGAACATCGCCGCCCCGAGCCATGCGGAACTGTTGTTCATCGAACCCATGCGACTCCCCCTGGAAATGACAGGTCGCATGCTAACGCGGAGGTTGCCACCGCGCCCGTGCCAGGCCTCCGCGCGGTTTCTGGCAGGACCCAAGATTCGAACGCGGCGAAAGCACGTTCAACAACGGCTGATTCAGCCTCGCAGCACCCGCCTCCTATAATCCCCATCCGCCCCGATGGAACACCGCGTGACCACACCCTCCCCGCCGCCGATGCTGCCGCTCGCCATCCGCGCCTACACCGCGACCACCGCGCTTGGCCGTGGCCGGGCCGCGCAGGCCGCGGCGTTGCAGGCGCGGCGCAGCGGATTGCGGCGCAATGACTTCGGCGGCGATCCGCTGGACTGCTGGATTGGACGCGTGGAGGGGCTGGAGGACGCGGCGTTGCCCGCGATGTGGGCGCAGTGGGAATGCCGCAACAACCGACTGGCGTGGCTGGCGCTGCAGCAGGATGGCGTGCTTGAAGTGGTGGCGGCGATGAAGGCGCGCCATGGCGCGGAACGCGTCGCCATCGTGCTGGGCACGTCCACGGCAAGCATCGGCGCGACCGAAGAGGCCTACACGCGCCTGGAAGATGGCGCGTTCCCGCAGGACATCGCGCAACCGATCGTGCATACCGTGCATTCGCTCGGCGACTTCGTGCAGCACGCCACTGGCCTGCGAGGCCCCTGCGTCACCGTCGCCACGGCCTGTTCGTCCAGCGCCAAGGTATTCGCGCAGGCATCGCGGTTGATCGAAGCGGGCCTGGCCGATGCGGCGCTGGTCGGCGGCGTCGACACGTTGTGCGGCAGCGTGCTGTTCGGCTTCAACGCGCTGGAACTGGTGTCGCCTGACCCGTGCAAGCCGTTCGACGCGCAGCGGCGCGGCCTGTCGCTCGGCGAAGCCGGCGGGTTCGCGGTGCTCGAGCGCATCGAAGCGAACGTCGATGGCGCGTCGATCGAATCAAGCGGCCTGCAATTGCGCGGCTACGGCGAATCCAGCGATGCGCACCACATGTCGACGCCGCACCCCGAAGGCCTCGGCGCGCAGTACGCGATGCGCGATGCGCTGGCGCGCGCACTGATCGACGCGCGCGAGGTCGGCTACCTCAACCTGCATGGCACCGCCACGCCCGCCAACGACAGGATCGAGGCACATGCCGTCGCCAAGATTTTTTCCGGGGTGGCGTTGCCTGACGCCGTGCACGCCAGCTCCACCAAGGGCTGGACCGGACACACGCTGGGGGCAGCGGGCATTGTCGAATCGGTGTTCGCGCTGATCGCGCTGGAGGACGGGATGCTGCCCGGGATCTTGAACAGCGTCACGCCGGACGCCGCGTGCGGTCCGCAGATCCGGTTCGACAACGCGCAGCGCGACATCCGTTACGCGATGAACAACTCGTTCGGCTTCGGCGGCAACAACTGCTCGCTGGTGTTTGGCAGGACATGAGCATGTCGACACGATGGTGCGCGCCGGAACTTCACGCCAGCCCGTCCATGGCGCGAAGGCGGCTGCAGGCATGAGCGTCCTGACCGCCACCATCGAAGGCATCGGGTTCTGGGCCAGCGGCCTGCCGACGTGGGATGCCGCGCAAGCCTTTGCGCACACCGGCGTGGCACCGGCCGATGCACCGATGCGGCCGTCGCCCCAACTGCTCGCGCCCAACGAACGCCGCCGCGCCCCGGAATCCGTGGCCGTGGCACTCGACGTCGCACTCGCCGCCTGCGCTGCATCCGGGCGCGATCCACGGACGCTGCCGTCGGTCTTCACATCGACCCAGGGCGACCTGGCCATCACCGATTACATGTGCGCGACGTTGCGGGACGAACCCCGCACCATTTCACCGACCAGGTTCCACAACTCGGTACACAACGCTGCCGCGGGCTACTGGACCATCGGCAACGGCTGCATGTCGCCGACGACCGCGCTTTCAGCCTATGACGCCAGCTTCGCCGAAGGGTTGCTGGAAGCGCTGGTGCAGCTGGCGACTGGCTGCGAGGCGGTGTTGCTGGTGGCGTACGACACGCAAGCCACCGGGCCGCTGGGCGGCGTCGTCCGCAGCCACGGCCTGCTGGGCGCGGCGCTGCTGTTGTCCACCGGGGCGATGTCGAACGTCGCACCCGGCGCGGTGCAGGTGCAGGCGCAACTGGTCGATGGCGCAACAGGACCTGCGCACGGCGCGTTGTCGCGGCGCTACGCGGGCAACCTGATGGCACCGATGCTGCCGTTGTTCGACGCACTGGCCGCAGGCGACAATGCCGTCATGTTGAAAGCCGGCCCGAATCGTCTGTTGCGCGTTGCGCTGTCGCCCCCGATGGATCGCCGCGCGGATGCGCTCGGCGAGGAGCGCGTCGCATGATCCTCAATGCCGAGCGCATCGCCATCATCATCCCCGCGCTCAACGAAGCGCTGCGCATCCGCGATGTCGTGCAGGGCGCGCTGTCGCATTGCGACAACGTGATCGTGATCGACGACGGCTCCGACGATGCCACCTGCGAACGCATCGCCGACCTGCCGGTCACGCTGTTGCGCCACGCACGACGCATGGGCAAGGGCGCGTCGTTGCGCGACGGGTTCCGCGAAGCGCTGCGGTGCGGGTTCGATGCGGCCATCACCATGGACGGCGACGGCCAGCATTCGGCCGACGACATCCCCCGTCTGCTCGATGCCGCCAACCGCCACCCCGGCGCCATCATCATCGGCGCGCGCATGCGCAGGCGCTCACAACAGCCCACCTATCGCCGCCTCGCCAACGACTTCGGCGACTGGGGCATTGCCTTCGCGCTGGGCTACCAGGTAGTGGACAACCAGAGCGGGCAGCGGTTGTATCCATCGGCGGTGATGGCACTGGACGACGTGCCGGGCGAGGATTTCGTATTTGAAGCGCAGATCCTGATCTCGGCTGCGGCTGTACTCGGGACGCGCTGCGTGTCGGTGCCGATCGAATCGCGTTACAAGAGCGTGCACTCGGCCGAGCAGTTCCGCGCCAGCCATTTCAAGCCGGTCCGCGATTTCCTGCACATCACCACGCATATCACCCGGCAGGCGCTTGGCATGCGTTCGCTGTCGGCGGCGTTCCACCTGCAACGCATGCACCCGCCGATCATCGACGATCCCACCGGCGAATTCGGCACGGTGTTTGCGCCGTCCGCGGCACAGCAGACGCGTTCTGCATGAACGGGTACGCATGACCATCACCGCCAGCGCCCGATCGGCATGAGCCAGGACGATCTGGACATGCAACCCGACGTGGCCATCCTCGGCGGTGGCCTGGCCGGGCTGACGCTGGCGATCCAGCTCAAGCAGCGCGATCCCTCGATCGCGGTCACGGTGCTGGAGCGCCGCCCGCATCCTGCACGCGAAGCGGCGTTCAAGGTCGGGGAATCCACGGTCGAGATCGGCGCGTATTATTTCGCGGACGTGCTTGGCCTGCGCGAGCACCTGGACCAGGAACAGATCCGCAAGTTCGGCTTCCGCTTCTTCTTTTCCGAAGGCCGCAACGACATCGACCGCTGCACCGAACTGGGCGTGAGTAAATTGCTGCCGACGCCGGCCTGGCAGCTTGATCGCGGCCGCTTCGAGAATTTCCTTGGCGAAGAGGCGCGCCGGCTTGGCGTCGATTTCCGCGATGGCGCGATGGTGCGCAATTTCGATCTCAGCGACGACGACACGCCGCACAGCGTCGAATTCGACCACGATGCCCAGCGGCACACCTTGCAGGCGCGGTGGGTAGTGGATGCCAGCGGCCGCGCCGGCATGGTCAAGCGCAAGCGCGACCTGGCGCAGCCCAACGACCATGACGTCAATGCGGTGTGGTGGCGCGTGGATGGCTTCATCGATCCCAACCAGTGGTCGGACGACCCACGGTGGCTGGCGCGCTGCACGCCGCCTGATCGCTGGCGTTCCACCAACCACATGTGCGGCCCGGGCTACTGGTTCTGGCTGATCCCGCTGGCATCGGGCGCGCATTCGCTGGGCATCGTCTGCGACGCGAAGATGCATCCGCTGGAGACGATGAACACGCACGAGAAGGCGATGGCGTGGCTGCACGAACACCAGCCGCAGGTCGCGCGTTCGATCGAAAAACCTGAGCACACGTTGCAGGACTTCCTGTTCCTCAAGCATGTCTCCTACGGCTGCAAGCAGGTGTTCTCCGGCGACCGCTGGGCATTGACCGGCGACGCCGGGCTGTTCCTGGATCCGTTCTATTCGCCCGGCAGCGATTTCATCGCGATCAGCAACACCTACATCTGCGACCTGGTCGGCCGCGATCGCGCGGGAACGCCGTTCGCCCCGTATGCGCCTATCTATCAGCAGTTGTACCAGTCGTTTTACGAGAACACGCTGACCCTGTACCAGGACCAATATCCATTGTTTGGGGACGCGCAGGTGATGCCGGTCAAGGTGGTCTGGGACTACACGTATTACTGGGCGTTGCTGGCGCCACTGTTCTTCGGCGAGCGCCTGACCGACATCGCCACACTCGGCCGGCTACGCCCGGAGTTCCAGCGCGGCAGCGAGTTGAACCTCGCCATGCAGGCCCTCCTGCGCGACTGGGGCCAGCGCAATACCGCGCCGCTGGCGCCCGACGGCCGGCTGCTGGACCAGCACGACATCGCCTGGTTCCACGAAATGAATCGCGCCTTGACCGATGAACTCGACGATGCGGCATTCGCCACGCGTATTCGTGACAACGTCGCGCGCATGGAATGGCTGGCCGGCGAAATCCTGTCGCGGGCGCGCACGGATCATCCCGCTATCGACGCACGGGGACTCGAGGTTTTGCTGGCGAAGGCGGCGACCAATCCAGTGTCCTTGGATGCCCAGTGGTACGCCGACGCCGCCTGACCACGTCGACATCGTCATCCGGGGCGCATGCCGGACCCAGCGTCACCCCATCCCGCCGTTGACCCCGATGACCTGCCCGTTGATGTAGCCGGCGGAATCCGAACACAGGAACCGAACCAGCGCCGCGACGTCATCCGGTGTCCCGGCACGCCCGGCAGGCACGAGCTGTTTGATCTGCTCCGGCGGAAATGCATTTGCCGCCATCCTGCCCTCGATCACACCCGGCGCCACGACATTGACGGTGATGCCGCGCGCCGCCATCTCCCGCGCCAGCGATTTCGACGCGCCATGCAGCGCCGATTTGGCAGCCGCGTAATTGGTCTGGCCGCGATTGCCCAGCACGGCAGCCACCGACGACACGCTGACGATGCGGCCCCAGCGCGTGCGTGCCATCGGTAGCAGCAGCGGCTGGGTGACGTGGAAGAAACCGTGTAGCGAGACGTCGATGACGCGCTTCCATTGCGCATCGCTCATCCCCGCCATCGGCGCATCGTCGTGGATACCGGCGTTGTTGACGACGATCTGGATCACGCCCCCGGCAAGCAACGCGTCGATTGCCGCTTGCGT
>JBDSEX010000014.1:0-3707 GCA_039919835.1 Luteimonas sp. | reverse complement strand
AGGGAGTTCAGCCACGACCTGCAGTTCCAGAAAGCGCACGTCGAGATGTTCCTGGGGCTGCGCAGCTCGATGGCGGCGGGTCAGGATGCCGATGACGAAGTGCTGGTTGATGCGCTGGCCTGCCTGTTGTCACCGTATGCAGCGCAGCGCCCGGCTCTGCGCAGGGCGGCGAGCGTGCGCCAGATGGCGCGGGTCGAGGAAGCGATACTCGCGCATCCCGATGAGAATCTCGGCATCGATGCACTGGCCGTACTCGCCGGTTGCTCGGTGTTTCACCTGTGCCGGACGTTCCGCAGCATGACTGGCCAATCGCTGCGGAGATACCGCATGCGGCACCGGATAGGCACGGCACTCGCGCGTCTCGGCGAGGGTGAGGACGACCTTGCCGCACTGGCCTGCGATCTGGGTTTCAGCAGCCACAGCCACATGACCGATGCGTTCCGGGAATGGCTGGGGGTGACGCCGAGCGAGGTACGCGACGACTTGCGTCGCAGCAATCTGCGGGCCTTGCAGGTGCGATTGCGTGCTGGCATCACCACGCGATCGGTTCGCGGTTCTTGAAGAGCATCCGCAAAAACACGTCGAGTTGACCGCAACCAACGCATTGATCGAAGGCAGGATGCGGATGCCGGTCGTCACATGGCGGCTTGCGGGCGGGGCGATCGCCTGTTCTGGAATGACGCAACGTTGCTGGCGGTTTCACCTTTCGTCGAAGCCAGTGCGGCCATGCTGGCATTACGCCCACTCGTGATGCAGCCATGCCAACCCGACCGGTCAAATCCAGGAAAAAACCTGCACGCGCCAGCACCTCAGCTGCTCCGGTGAAACTGGTGAAGGAGCTTGCCAAGGAAGTCGACCCCACCAAGCCGCATGCCGCGCGCGTGGATAGCGGCAGGTCGACGCGGCCGCCCGCGATCGAAGCTTTCATCCGTCGCGCCGAAGGCAGCTTGCCGGTCGCGATGCTGCGCCGATTCATCGATGCGGAGTTGCTGGCGCAGTCGGCCGCGCTCGCGTTCTACGCATTGCTTTCGCTGGCGCCGTTATTGCTGATCCTGCTGTGGCTGGTCGCGCAGTTGATGCCGGGCGCGCAGGACGCGCTCATGCAGCAGATCACGTTGCTCGCAGGCACCCAGGCGGAAGAGGTCGCGGGCACAATCCTGCGCAATGCGAGGGCGCGCCCCGATACCGGGTCGATCTCGGGATGGTGGGGCCTGTTGCTGCTGTTCGTCGGCGCCACCGCGGTGTTCGCGCAGTTGCAGGATGTGCTCAACAAGATTTTCCGTACCGATGCAACGCGGTTGCCGGGCCTCATGGCGTGGTTGCGAAAACGTATTTTCTCGTTCGGGCTGGTGTTCGGGATCGGCTTCCTGCTGCTGATCTCGATGACCATCAGCACCGCGCTGCAATGGGCTTTCGCGCGGGTGGAGTGGATTTTGCCGGTGTTCGCGGCGGTCGCCGCATGGCTGGTCTACGCGATCGGGTTTGCGTTGATGTACCAGTATCTTCCCGATCGTTCCGTGGGCTGGCGTCGCGCGCTGATCGGTGGTGCAGCCACGGCAGGCCTGTTCGTGCTGGGGCGTGCGGCCATCGGCTGGTACCTTGCGCGTTCCGACCCGGGCTCGGCGTACGGTTCGATGGGGACGTTGGTGCTGGCCCTGGTCTGGATCTATTACGCCGCGATGATCGTGTTCCTCGGCGCACTGGCGACCGCCGTCATGGACGAGCGTGCAAAGGCGGGTCAACCGGCTGGAAACAAACGATCAAGAAAAATGACGAAATCAACGACAAGACCATGATCAACAACGACGTACTCCGCAGCATCCGTTACATGCTCGATTTCGGCGACACGCATGTGGTGGAAACCATCTTGCTGGCCGATCCTGATTTCGAGATCGAGAAGGACGACGTGCATGCGTTCCTGAAGAAAGACGATGCGGAGGGCTACATCCCCTGCAGCGACAGCGTGCTCGCGCATTTCCTGGATGGATTGGTCATCCACTATCGCGGCAGGGATCCGGACGCTCCGCAGCGGCCGGTGGAAAAACGCGTCAACAACAACCTCGTGCTCAAGAAACTTCGCGTGGCCTTCGAACTGCGGGACGCGGACATGCACCAGGTCTTCGCGGACGCCGGGTTCCCCGTCTCCAAGCCGGAACTCTCGGCGCTGTTCCGCCAGCCCGCGCACAAGAACTTCCGCGCGTGCGGCGACCAGATGCTGCGCAATTTCCTCAAGGGGCTGACGCTTCGCGTGCGCGGCGCATAGGCCGGAGTCCCGTCCCTTGATCGATTACACCCTTTATTTTCACGCTTGCGCATGGTTTGGCCGTGGACGCGCAGCCGACAAGCTGGCTGCGCGTGAATCACCACCGGGATCTTGAATGGGCACTGCACGCGCCATCGCGCTGACATCGCTCGCGATGCTGGCTTTCGCCGGCAACTCGCTGCTCTGCCGCATCGCGCTCGAGCGCACCTTGATCGATCCGGCGAGCTTCACCGCCATCCGATTGCTTTCGGGCGCGGCGACGCTGTGGCTGCTGGCCCGCCTGCGTGATGGCGCACGCAGCAGTGAAGGCAACTGGCTGTCGGCGCTTGCACTGTTCGCCTATGCGGCTGGATTTTCATTCGCGTATGCGACGTTGTCCACGGCAACCGGTGCGCTGCTGCTGTTCGGTGCGGTGCAGATCACGATGATCGGGCATGGTCTGTGGTCGGGCGAGCGTCTGGGTGTGCTGCAGATGGGAGGCGTGCTGCTGGCGTTCGCAGGCTTGATCGGTGTTCTCCTGCCGGGCCTGTCGGCCCCGCCGCCGGGGGGCGCCGCGTTGATGCTGGGTGCCGGCGTTGCGTGGGGTGCCTATTCAGTGCGCGGCAGAGGAGCAGGGGACGCGCTGCGCGTCACTGCAGGTAATTTCCTGCGCGTCGTCCCGCTCGCTTTGCTGCTCTGCCTGTGGATGTCGAATGACCTGGCGCTGGACGGTGTGGGCGCCTGGTATGCCATCGCATCGGGCGCGCTGGCGTCGGGCGTCGGCTATGCGATCTGGTATGCGGCATTGCCCGCGCTGGAGGCAAGCACGGCCGCCACCGTGCAGCTGAGCGTTCCGGTGATCGCGGCAGCGGGCGGAATCGTCTTTCTGGCGGAACCCCTTTCGCCACGCCTGGTGATTGCATCGGGCGCGGTGCTGGGAGGGATTGCGCTGGTGACTCTCCGCGCGCCCAAATCCTGAAAGAAACGCGGAAGTGCTGGCCCGATCGATCGCACGGAGAGTGCCCTCGGGCCGCACAGCCTACAAACCGCGACTGCATCCACAGCGACTGTCATCCACGTCACGCGCTCGAGAGACGAAACCGGCTTGACCCATCGCCTACCAGGCATTCACCGGGCGGATGATCTCTTCGCATGGTATGTCTGCGAAGGCTCGCGCTGGCAAAGGCCGGTGTGAATCCATCCAGAAGCAACTCACTTCAGGACCCCGGGTCAGGGATTATTGAGTTCAAGCACGCCTGTCCCCGTGGCCGCACGACCCTTGGAACTGCCTGGGGCGCTTACATCCTCGGAACCGAATTCGTGAAACGGAACTACGGCCATGAATGACAGAACCTCCCAGGAAGGTGGCAGCGACCAGGATGCGCAAACGTCGATGGCGACCCCGACGTTCACGCCGTCCGAGCGCGAGTCGTTCTTCGCCGGCATCGAGCGTCATCGCCGCGCG
>JBDSEX010000350.1:0-3866 GCA_039919835.1 Luteimonas sp. | reverse complement strand
CGATGCGCGCGCTGGCTGTTGCGGCATTCCGTTGTTTGCCGCTTGTCGGCATCGGCCATGCACGCCAGCAGCCCGCCACGTTCCTGCAGCACAAGCACATCCCACGCGCCGTTGACCATTGCTGCGGAAGCGTGGCCATCCTTCCAGCGTTCGTCGAGGCTGCCGCCGGGCGCGACGAAGGTGGAGGTCTCGATCCGCGGGCCCGCGGGTTGCGACGAGGCCAACGCTTCGACCATGCGCGGAAGGTTGTTGACGTAGGTCAGGCTATTGCCGACGAACAGGACGCGGATCTCCGCTCGCGCCGCATCGTCTGCAGACAGTGCGGGTGGGCACGGTGCCGCCAACAACAGCAGGACGCTCAGGAGCAATCTGGCCATGGCGATTTTTCCAGGAGGCAACGACGTCGTTGGCAGCATAGCGCTGTCTGAACTTCGGGGTTTTGCCGGGCGCCACAACGCTCAGTCCGGTGAGCATCGCCTCACGGATCATCCCCGCGAAACGCATCTCGCAACCAGCTTAAACGCGGCGCCTGCGGATCGCCGTCGGCCTCGATCACGTCGAAACGGCATGCCGCGTTCGCGTATTGGCGGTGCAGGACGAGAAATTGCTGTGCGGCGTGGATCAGCTTGCGGCGCTTGTTGGCAGTGATGGACGCCGCGCCGCCGCCGAAGCCGGCGCTGCTGCGATAACGCACTTCCACGAAGACCAGCGTCGCGCCGTTGCGCCCACCGTGGTCGAGCATGACGATGTCGAGTTCGCCGCCTCGATAATTGGCGTTGCTCGCGATCTCGCTTAACCCTTCGCGTTTCAGATAGGCGAGGGCGGCTGCTTCAACCGCTGCGCCTCGTGCGCGCGTGCCGGTCGTGGAGATCGGTCAGCCGCCGCCGGACAACGGCATTGCGACTCCGCCACTGAACGTCGACCACGCCGGCGTACGCATGACGTTGCCAAAGCCATCGATGCGCAGATCGCCAGTCGCACCCTTCACCTGCGCATCGGAACCAGTTGCCAGACGTTCCAGATATGCGGTGATCAGCCACGCGTCGTAGCCGAATGCGAACAACCGCGCCGCCGCGCCGCGCGCGGTCGGCAGGTTCTGTCCAGTCGTGCTGGCGGCCGGCAGGCCCGGCGCGCCGCGTGCACTCCAGGCATCGCTCGGGAAGATGATGCCGTCCAGCACCCGATCCTGTTCCGCCTTGCCCGTTCCGGACATCAACTGCGATGTCGCCACGCGCGGTGTTCCGCTCAAACCTGCTGCCGACAGCAGCGGCACGGCGGCGCGTGCCTGCGTGGCTTTTACCGCAAGGAACACCGCGTCGATGCCGCCTTCCCTGGCCGCCGCCGCTTGCAGCGCAGGCAGCAGGCCATCGGTCTTTTCGGAGATGGTCAATGCATCCACCACCGCGCCGCCGCGTTCGCCGAAGCGCTCGCGGAACGCGGCGACCGCGCGTCCCATGCCCGGTTCGCCACCACTCAACACCAATACGCGCCGCGCGTTGCGGCTGAGCAGATACTCCGCGGCGGAGATGGCCTCGTCTTCGGGCGTCAGCGAAAAGCTCGCATGGCCCGCGGGCGGCGAGACATTGCCGCGGTTGAGCGCAAGCATCGGCACCGACAATTCGGTCTGGCTGAACAACGCACTGACCTCGTCGCGGCCCAGCGGCCCGATCACGAAATCATTGCCTTCCGCCGCGGCACGCCCATATGCAGCCACCGCGCCGCCGGCCGTGCCGACTGTGTCGTAGAACTGGATTTCAGGCCGTGTACGGCGCTCGCCGTAGTACCCGGCAAGCAGGCCGTCTCGCACCGGCGCGGAAGTGGCGGCGAGGCTACCCGACAGCGGCAGCAACACGGCAAGCTTCAGCGGCGGGCGATAGCCGTCGCGATCGGCCGGCGGACGATTCCCCGCATCGAAACGCCATTGGGCGCCGCGATCGAACGAACGAGGCAACGGCAATCCACGGCGCAGCAACGCGCGTCCGGCGAATGCATACAAGGGATCGCCGGCGGGCAGCATCGCCGTGTTGGCGGACAGTCCTGCGTTGTCGAGACCCGACAACAGGCGCTCGATCTGCCGTGCGTTGTCGACCTTGGCCTGGCCGCTCAGTGCGGCATCGTTGGCGGCAAGGTCTTTCGCCTGCGCGAAAGCGGGAGCGACGGCCTGGACAGGCCGGCTGTCGGGTCGCTCGCTGACCTGCACCGTCGAACAGCCCGCGAACAACAGCGCGACAACGAGGGCAATGAAAATCCGTTTGATCGTAGGGGCCATCTGCGTGTGCTTCATCTGGTCAGGTCTGGGTTGGCAACAGGTCAACTGCGATTAGGATGATTCTACCCGTGCCGCCCGTGGAGAGACGATGCAAACCGCCCCGACCCAACCCGGCGCTGGTCCTGACGGGATGGGCCAGGCCGTGACAGAGCAGATCGGCACGCTGTTCGTCGTCGCAACGCCCATCGGCAATCTCGGCGACCTGAGCCCGCGCGCGCTGGACACCTTGCGCGGCGTCGTGGCCATCTGCGCCGAGGACACCCGCCACACCCGTCAGTTGCTGGCGCATTTCGGCGTCGACAAGCCGCTGCTGGCATTGCACGAACACAATGAGTCGGATGTGGCCGACAAGCTGGTCGCGCGCCTGTTGGCCGGCGATGCGCTCGCGCTGGTCAGCGATGCCGGCACGCCATTGGTCAGCGACCCGGGTTATCGCCTGGTGCGCGCGGCGCGCGTCGCCGGGATCAAGGTCAGCCCGGTTCCGGGCGCCAGCGCGCTGATCGCGGCGATGTCGGTCGCGGGCCTGCCGAGCGATCGTTTCGTGTTCGAGGGTTTTTTATCGTCGAAGGCCTCGGCGCGACGCGAACGCCTTGGCCTGCTCGCGAGCGAGACGCGTACGCTTGTCTTCTACGAATCGTCGCATCGCATCGAGGATGCACTTGTCGATTTCGTGACCGCGTTCGGCGCAGAGCGCCCCGCAGTGCTGGCGCGCGAACTGACCAAGGTGTTCGAGACCGTATTGGATGGTTCGCTCGCGGAGTTGCTTGCGCGGGTGCGCGGCGATGACAACCAGCGCAAGGGCGAATTCGTGGTGCTGGTGCAGGGCGCAGGTGAGGATGCGGATGCGAAAGTGATCGAAGGGCGACGTATCTACTCGAAACTCTGCGGGCACCTGCCGCCGTCGACCGCGGCGAAACTCGCGGCCGAGTTGAGTGGGGCGCCGCGAAAGGAGCTGTACCGATCGGACGGTCCATCGTCGTAGCCCGATAACGCCGCACCTGATTCGGCGGCACCAAGGTCCCTGCTCGATGCCGCGAACATCCCCGGGTGCCTCGGCTACCAATCCGTAGCATCAGCGCGGCATGCGGAATCCGCGTGCCACGATCGCTAACCACGCACAGCCAACTGTCGATGCAGGCCCATCGAATCCGGCCCGGCGTGACGATTGGACGGGCGACAGCCGACCCGGATACCGATTCGATACGCCCGGACTACCGTGGGTCGAAAGTGTGCGTGCGACAATGCGCGCGGCGGAGTCGGCCAGACAGTCGCGTCATTCGTGTTCACTTCGGTGGGTGCGGATGCCGAGGAAAGTCCGGGCTCCACAGGGCACGGTGCCAGGTAACGCCTGGGCGGCGCGAGCCGACGGAAAGTGCAACAGAAAGATACCGCCGAACGGTTCCAGGGTTCACTTGCCGGACGTAAGTCCGGCCATGTGGACCAGTCCGCCGAAAGGCGGGCGGGATGCGTGGCAAGGGTGAAATGGTGCGGTAAGAGCGCACCGCGAGCCTGGCAACAGGCCGGCACGGCAAACCCCACCGGGAGCAAGACCAAATAGGGACCTCATGACGTGGCCCGCGTCGGGTCCGGGTAGGTT
>JBDSEX010000302.1:0-4417 GCA_039919835.1 Luteimonas sp. | reverse complement strand
GATGGTGATGGTCGGCGCGTTATTGGTTTCCGGCGTGGAAACGGTGTGGAGCGGCGTTGAAATCCCGCCTTATGGTGGTCCGGTGACGGTGAAGGATTATCGCGGCGCCGACATAACGCTGGAGCGGTTCGCGGAGATGGCACGCTTCAACTACGGCAGCACCGTCATCGTGCTGCTACCGCCGGGGGTCGCGGCGATCGACGGTTCGCTGCAAGCCGAAACGCCAGTGCGACTGGGGCAACCGTTGGCGCGGCTTTGCGCCTAGCGGATCGATCGCGCGCGTGGGAGACGCGATCGACTTCACGTGCGTCTTCTTTAATCCTCAGTTCGCGGCGCGGCTCAATGACGGCTCGACGCGGATTGTGATGCCGCCCGAAAGGCTGGCAACGATGAATGCCCGGCTTGCCGCAAAGCGCGCGTGCAGCCAGGGCAGGTTTTGGCCCAGCGCAATGCCATCTTGCGGCAAGACTCAAGCGTGCGGCGACGCGATCGCCATCACCTGCGCCTCGATTCTGCTGCTGCGCGGCACCCCTGCAGCTTCAAGCGCTGGTCCGACCGCAGCGCATATCGCGGCGCCTTCAGATCATTCGCCTTCGCCAACTCGCCAGTGTCGCATTGATACTTCTGCGCGATCGACACCAGCGTATCGCCACGTTTGACGCGGTGGTAACCGGTTGGCTCTGGTTTCGACGGAACGCCCCTCGCAACCGTCGTCGGCACCGAACCTGCGACCGGCGAAAATGTCGACACCGGCGGCTGCACCATTTCCAGCGGCCCGGTGCTCACGATCGCCGAGCGCACATCGCTCATCACCAGTTGTTTCGCCAGCGCCGCGCGTGGGCCCTGGATGCAGTGGCGGGTATACAGCCCGGCCATTTTCGTGGTCACGTTCAAGGTCGCGCCTGCGGGAATCCAGCTGTCCGGCTCGTAGCGCGGATTGAGGTTGCGCAACACGCGCATGTAGCCGTCGCGGGTGCCGCCGTTGCCGAGGCAGATGGTCAGTTCGTAGATCGTCGCCGAACGCGCCAGTTTCAACGTCGCGGGGCGGTTGTCGACTTTCGGGAAGGTGAGGCCGTATTCCTTGGGATGCAGGTACAGCCACGCCGCGGCGATCACCATCGGTACGTAGTCCTTGGTTTCCGGCGGGAACTGGTTGTAGACATCCGCATCCCAGAAGTTGCGGCCACCGGACTCGCGGTACACGCGCGCGGCCCTGCCCTCGCCACCGTTGTAGGCTGCGAGCGACATTTCGATGCTGCTGTTGAGCTCGGAGAAACGCTCGCTGAGGTAACTGGCCGCCGCATCGGCCGATGCGCGCGGGTCGTACCGCGTGTCGAAGCCGGTGCCGTCCACGCCCAGGCCGAAACGCTTGCCCGTCGCCGGCATGAACTGCATCGGCCCGACCGCACCCGCGCGCGAGCCAACATGCACCTTGCCATTGGATTCCTTGGCCATGATGCCGAACAGCAGCGCCTCGGGAAGGCCATTACGCTGGAACGCCGGCGACATCAGATGCTGCATGTACTGGTAGTTCTCGTGGCTCTGCACCAGCGACACGCGCATGTCGGTCAGCCAGCGGCGAATGCCCGCCTGCACGGCGGGATTGAACTGCACCATCTTGACGAAGCGCTGACCATCTTCGCTCAGCAGTTCGGAGGCGTTCGCACCTTGCGGCACGGGGCCGGTGGGCAGCTCGCCGCTGTCTTCCGAAGACAACGTGGTGTCGATCTCGTCGCTCCCGGCGCCATCGGCGGTGCCTTTGAGCAGGCGCTTGTACGTGGTCAGCATGTTTGGAACGGCACAGCCCTTCTGCTTTCCGCAGGCGATGACGACGTCTTCCATGTCTTCCAGCGCCGCATTGCTCTGCGGGAGGCCGGAGGGGTCGTTGTTGCCGACCTTCACCAGGGCTTCGCGATACCTGGTTTCCGCGGTCGCCATGCGTTGGTTCAACGTTTCGGTGGCGGCGCGATCACGCTTGGACTGTGCGGCGGCGATCCCTGGCAGGGTGGCGAGGACGATGGCGAACAAGACGGAGCGACGGGCAAGTGTCCCGGAACAGGGTGCAGACATCGGCATGGGCAGGAATCGTGATGCGAAAGAGATTGCAGGGTAGCCCCGCCTCTTGCGGATGGGCAAGGTAACCAGCGGCAATCGTGGGAGTGGCTTCAGACTCGGCACCCTTCATGCCCCGCGACGTCGAGGTTGAAGCCTGTCCACGACACCCGCCGCAAGCCACCCGACGTCCCCATCGCCATATTTTCGATGGGTAGTCATAGAATCCGGCATGCACTTCCCTACGGAACATCCATGAACCCGATCCTCGTCGGCAAGGCCGTCACCACGCCAGAGAGTGGCCAGGTGTTCCTGCAACCGAAATACGGCAACCGCCACGGCCTCGTTGCCGGCGCGACCGGCACCGGTAAGACGGTGACGCTGATGACGCTGGCCGAAGGCTTCTCGCGGCTCGGCGTGCCAGTGTTCATGGCCGACGTGAAGGGCGATGTCGCCGGCCTTGCGATCGCCGGCACGCCCAACGACAAGGTGCGCGAACGCATCGCCGAAATCGGCATTCCCGATTACACCTCCGAAGGCAATCCCGTGGTGTTCTGGGACCTGTACGGGAAACTGGGCCACCCGGTGCGCGCCACGATCAGCGAAATCGGGCCGACGCTGCTGTCGCGCATCCTCGAACTCAACGACACGCAGGGCGGCGTGCTCGATATCGTGTTCAAGCTGGCGGATGACCGGGGCCTGCTGCTGCTCGATATGCAGGACCTGCGCGCGCTGCTCGGCGTGGTGGGCGAGGAACGCAAGACGATCTCCACCGAATACGGCCTCGTCAGCACGCCGTCGATCGGCGCAATCCAGCGCGCGCTGCTGCGGCTGGAGCAGGAAGGTGGCGAAATGTTCTTCGGCGAGCCCGCGCTGGAACTCAACGACCTGATGCGTACCACGCAGGACGGGCGCGGTGTGATCAGCATCCTCGCCGCCGACCAACTCATCCTGAAGCCGAGACTGTATTCGAGTTTTTTGCTGTGGCTGCTGTCGGAACTGTTCGAGGCGTTGCCGGAAGTGGGCGACCTGGACAAACCGAAACTGGTGTTTGTCTTCGACGAGGCGCACCTGTTATTCGACGATGCGCCGCCGGCGCTGCGGCAACGCGTGGAACAGGTGGTGCGGATCATCCGGTCCAAGGGCATCGGCGTGTATTTCTGCTCGCAGTTCCCGGACGACGTGCCCGACAACATCCTCGGGCAGATGGGCAACCGCGTGCAGCATGCGTTGCGTGCGTTCACCCCGCGCGACCAGAAAGCGGTCAGGACCGCTGCCGAGACATTCGTCGCCAACCCGAAACTCGACGTGGCCGAAGCGATCTCGCAACTCGGCGTGGGCGAGGCGCTGGTGTCGATGCTGCACGACAAGGGAGTCCCCATGCCGGTCGAGCGCACGCTGATCGCGCCGCCGCGCAGCCGCATGGGTGCGATCACCGAAGCGGAACGCGCGCAGGTCCGCGCCGGCAGCCCGGTGGGGGCAAAATACGACAAGGCGATTGACCGCGAATCTGCGTTCGAGCTGCTGGCCAAGCGCACTGAGGCGGCGACGGCCAACACGAACGCGCCGGCGGCGAAATCGGGCGGCGGCGATACCGAACAGGGCGGCGCCGGCCAGAAGATCAACGAGTGGCTGTGGGGAACCAAGCGCCGACAGGGCGTGGTCGAAGCGGCGGGCAAACAGGCAGCACGTACCGTGACCAACCGCATCGTGCGCGGCGTGCTCGGCAGCATTTTCGGCGGTCGCTGACCGCATCAGACCAGGGAGAGACTCATGAAGACCAGCCAGCCGTTCGTCGTTGCAATGACCTGCTTCATGCTTGCCGCAGGCTGCAACCGCGCTGCGCAGCCCGAAACCGCGCCTGCTGCGGAGGCAGCCGCGCCCGCAACAGCCGTGACCGACGTGCCGGAACCGGTCGCAGAGAAGCCATTCATGCCGAAGGCGTTTGCAGGCAGCTTCAGCGTGGACGGCAACACCATCGTTCTCAATGCCGACGGCACCTACACCTCGAAGATGGATGGTGCATCGTCCGATGGCACCTGGACGGCGGATGCTGCCGGTGCGGAACTGTTGCTCGATCCCAACAGCAAGTCCGAAGTGGATGGCAGGTACACCGTGGTGTCCCACGATGAAATCAGCGCGCTCGACGGTGGAATGCGCTTGCAGCGCGAACAAGCCGCCCGGTAATTGGGACGCTGGCGGCCACCTTCGGAAACAAGCACCACGCTGATCACGCGCGAAGGCCATGCGCGACTGAAATCCGAACTCGACACCTTGTGGCGCAGCCGGCGCCCGGAGGTGGTGAAAGCCCTGGCCGCGGCTGCAGCGGAGGGCGATCGTTCCGAAAATGCCGAATACACCTACC
>JBDSEX010000263.1:0-5704 GCA_039919835.1 Luteimonas sp. | reverse complement strand
CAGGAGCGACGGAAGTCGCGACGTGACACAAGAGTCGCGACTTCCGTCGCTCCTGCAAAGCGGGCGGGCTCGGTGCAGGCTTCGTTACACTGCACACCCCGTGCCACGGTCTACCCGGACATGATCGTCCTCGAGGGCCTTCCAGCCCTGTCACCGTTCCGACGCGAACGCCTCGAAAAGAAACTGCAAGCCCTGCACCCCGGCATCCGTGTCACCGGCGCGTGGTGGACGTACTGGATCGAACCGAAGGTGGATGCCGCCGTCGATCACGAAGCATTGCACCGCATCCTGCAGGCCGATGGCGAGTTTGCGCCGCTGCCGCCTGACGCGATCTCCCGCTTCGTCGCGCCGCGCCTGGGCACGTTGTCCCCGTGGGCCAGCAAGGCCGCCGAACTGCTGCACGGCGCGGGACTGGCGATCAGGCGCGTGGAGCGGGGCATGCGTGTCGATATCGCGGAGTGGCCGCGCCAGGAACATGCTCCCTCGCAGGCGCAAGCAACGCCGCCGCCGTCCGGGACAACGACTGGCCACGAGGCGGAGCAATTATCGGGCGTTGACGCGACCGGCCTGCACGGCGCGCTCGCCCGGCTGCTGCACGATCCGATGACGCAATCGCTGCTGGCCGATCGCAACGATGCGACCGCGCTTTTCGCCACGCCACGCCGCGGCGTGCTCGAACGCATCCCGCTCGCAGAACTGGAAGCCGCCAACACGCGTCTTGGCCTCGCCTTGGCCGAGGATGAAATCGACTACCTGCGCCTGCGCTTCGGCGAACTCGGACGGGACCCGTCGGACGTCGAACTGATGATGTTCGCGCAGGCCAACTCCGAGCATTGCCGGCACAAGATCTTCAACGCGTCATGGACGGTGGATGGCAGGCAACAGTCGCACTCCCTGTTCAAGATGATCCGCCACACGCACGCACAGACGCCGGAACACACCCTGTCTGCGTACAGCGACAACGCAGCGGTGATCGAAGGCTATCCCTCACGTCGTTTCCGTCCCGATGCCGACAGCCACGAATACCGTGCCGAGGCCGTGCAGCCAGGCGCGTTCTGCATCAAGGTCGAGACCCACAACCATCCGACCGCGATCTCGCCATTCGCCGGTGCATCCACCGGCGCGGGCGGCGAAATCCGCGACGAGGGTGCGACTGGACGGGGCGGTAAACCCAAGGCGGGCCTGAGCGGTTTCAGCGTCTCGCACCTGCGCATCCCGGCGCTCCCGCAGCCGTGGGAGCGACCACGCGCATTGAATCCGCGCATGGCGCCGGCGCTCGAGATCATGCTCGACGGCCCGATCGGCGCGGCGGCATTCAACAACGAGTTCGGCCGTCCCAACCTAGCCGGTTATTTCCGCAGCTTCGAACTCCAGGACGGTGAGGGTCTGACGCGCGCCTACGACAAGCCGATCATGCTCGCCGGCGGACTGGGTGCGATCGATCGTGGACTGGTCGAAAAGAAAACTCTCTCCGATGGGGATGCCGTGATCGTGCTCGGCGGCCCGGCGCTGCTGATCGGGCTCGGCGGTGGCGCGGCCAGTTCGGTCGCGTCGGGAGACAGCGCCGAGGACCTGGATTTCGCCAGCGTGCAACGCGACAACCCCGAGATGGAACGCCGCTGCCAGGAAGTCATCGACCGTTGTGTCGCGCTGGCCGGGCGTAATCCGATCCTGTGGTTCCACGACGTCGGCGCAGGCGGGCTGTCGAACGCGATTCCCGAGTTGCTGCACGACTCGGGCGTCGGCGGCGTCATCGATCTGGACAAGGTACCGAGCGACGATCCTTCGCTGTCGCCGATGCAGTTGTGGTGCAACGAATCGCAGGAGCGCTATGTGTTGGGCGTGCCGCAGGAGCGCGTCGCCGAGTTCGCGGCGATTTGCCTGCGCGAGCGGTGTCCGTTTGCGGTGGTGGGCACGGCCACGGCGGAAGAGCGCTTGGTGGTGGGGCATGGGGCAATCGTGGAATCGGTGCATTCCGCGTCGACCGCCCCCGGACCGGCGCAGCGCGCCGTGCGTTCGGACGACCTGCGCGGCAGTGCCGCGCAAGCTGGCCATCCTCACCCGATTGACCTGCCGATGGACGTCCTCTTCGGCAAGGCGCCAAAGATGCACCGCAACACCCAACGTCGTGCGCCGACACGCTGGAATGATCTCGATACCGCCCCCCTCGACCTGCATGCCGTTGCGATGCGCGTCCTCGCACATCCCACCGTCGCCGCAAAAAATTTCCTCGTCACGATTGGCGATCGCAGCGTCGGCGGCCTGACTGCGCGCGACCAGATGATCGGGCCGTGGCAATTGCCCATCGCCGATTGCGCGATCACGTTGTCGGATTACGAAGGCCACGCCGGTGAAGCGATGGCGATCGGCGAACGCACGCCGCTGGCCTTGCTGGATGCCGCTGCGGCCGCGCGCATGGCCGTCGGCGAAGCGATCACCAACCTGTGTGCGGCGCCGGTCGAGACGATGCATCGCATCAAGCTCTCGGCCAACTGGATGGCGGCGGCGGGCCATGATGGCGAAGATGCGCAGTTGTTCGATGCGGTGAAAGCGATCGGCATGGAATTGTGTCCGGCGATCGACCTCAGCATTCCGGTCGGCAAGGATTCGCTGTCGATGCAGGCGCAATGGTCGGCCGATGGCACCATGCACAAGTCCGTGTCGCCGGTCTCACTGATCGTCACCGCGTTCGCGCCGGTCGTCGACGTACGCGCGCAACTGACGCCGCTGCTGTCGCGCGGGAGCGACAGCGAGTTGTGGCTGATCGGTCTCGGCGCGGGCAAGCAGCGCATGGGCGGCTCCATTCTCGCGCAATGCGTCGACGGGTTCGGCGGCGGTCACGCCGGCGACGGAGCGCCGGACCTCGACGACCCGCAGCGGCTGCGCAATTTCTTCGAATTGATCCGCGATGCCCGCGAGGCTGGCTTGCTGCTCGCCTATCACGACCGTTCCGACGGCGGCGCCTTTGCCACGCTGTGCGAAATGGCATTCGCATCCCGCACCGGCCTCGACATTTCACTCGATGCCTGGGGCGAGGACCCGTTCCGCGCGCTGTTCAACGAGGAACTCGGCGCGGTGGTGCAGGTCGCGGTGGGAGATCGCGCGGAATTCGCCGACCTGGTGTCGCGGCATGGCCTGATCGAATGCGCGCAACGCATCGCCAAACCGACCACGTCGCCGGTGATCCGCGTGCGCCAGGATGGCGAGACGCTGGCCGAATGGCGCTGGGACGAACTGTTCGGCGCCTGGTGGTCGGTCACGCATGCGATGCAGGCTTTGCGCGACAACCCCGACTGCGCCGACGAGGAGCGCGAGACCGCGTCCACGTTTGCAGCGCCCGGATTGCACCCGCGGCTGACGTTTGATCCGCTGGACGACGTGTCGTCGCCCTACGTCAACACGGCCCTGAAACCGAAGATCGCGATCCTGCGCGAACAGGGCGTCAACGGCCAGATCGAGATGGCGTCGGCATTCACCAACGCCGGCTTCAGCGCGTACGACCTGCACATGAGCGACCTGATTGCAGGCCGCGTTCGACTCGACGATTACGTCGGCTTCGCCGCATGCGGTGGATTCAGTTACGGCGACGTGCTTGGCGCGGGGCGCGGCTGGGCAACGTCGATCCTCGAACGCAACGAACTGCGCGACGCCTTTGCCGCGTTCTTCGCGCGTGGCGATACGTTTGCGCTGGGCGTGTGCAACGGCTGCCAGATGCTCGCCCAGCTGAAGGCGATCATTCCAGGCGCATCGCACTGGCCGAAATTCCTGCGCAATCGCAGCGAACAGTTCGAGGCGCGACTGAGCCTGGTCGAGGTTGTCGAATCGCCGTCGCTGTTCATGCGTGGCATGGCGGGCTCGCGCATTCCGGTCGTGGTGTCGCATGGCGAAGGGCGCGCTGAGTTCGATTCGCCGACCGATCGGGTCAATGCCCGCGTTGCCCTGCGCTACATCGACGGCGATGGCACCGTCGCCGAGGCCTACCCGGTCAATCCCAACGGATCGCCGGACGGCGCCACCGGCCTCACCTCGGATGATGGCCGCGTCACCATCCTGATGCCGCACCCCGAACGCACCCCGCGTGGCGCCAACCTGAGCTGGGCACCCCGGGAGTGGCCGGATGCGTCGCCGTGGATGCGGATGTTCCGCAACGCACGGGTGGCCATCGGTTGATCGTGCCTGTTGGCGTGGACTGGAACTGTTCCCATCGCTTTTTGAACTTTGTACGCATTTTCGGATCGCATCCACACGCTGGCGATACCGCTCCCTGTAAAAGCGACGGAAGACGCGCCCGGACCCTTCTGGTCGCGACTTTCGTCGCCCCTTCAAGGTCCCAGGTTCGACCTGCGTGCCTTCCCGGCATATCCGGGAGGGCTGCGGCGAACTGCTAAAGTCACTGCCCATCGCGACATACCGCATTCCGACAGGCCAATCACGCGCGTGAACGCAGTCGTCAACGAAATTCCGGGCAACACCACCATCGAGGCCACGGCCGACGAGCGCATCGTCGCGGCCTTGACCGCGAAGGGTCGGTTGAAGGACGCAGACCTCGTGCGAGCGCGTCGCCTGCAGGAAGAAACCGGTGGCAGCTTGTTATCGCTGTTGGCACGCCTTGGGCTGGTGTCCGAGCGCGATCACGCCGAGACCGCAGCCGCGGTGCTGGGCCTGCCGCTGGTCAGCGCCAAGGATGCGCCGGAACTGCCTCCGGAATCGGTGCTGCTGTCGCCAAAATTCATGAAGCAGTTCCATGTGGTGCCGATTGCCGAAACCGACACGCACCTCGACATCCTGATCGCCGATCCACAGGACATCTACGCGCTCGACGCGGTGCGGCTTGCAACGCAGCGCGAAGTTCGGCCGCAGATCGCGTTGCGCTCCGAAATCGACGACCTGATTGAACGCTGGTTTGGCCAGGGCCGCAGCGCGATGGGCGCGATCGTCGAGAACGCCGAGGGCGAAAACGGCGACATGGACGATGTCGAACACCTGCGCGATCTCGCCTCTGAAGCGCCGGTCATCCGGCTGGTGAATCTCGTCATCGCGCGCGCGGTCGAGTTGCGCGCATCCGACATCCACATCGAGCCGTTCGAGAACCGGTTGAAGGTGCGCTACCGCATCGACGGCGTGCTGGAGGAGGGCGAGAGCCCGCCGACCAACCTCACCGCCGCGGTGATCAGCCGCATCAAGATCATGGCCAAGCTCAACATCGCCGAGCGCCGCCTGCCGCAGGACGGCCGCATCATGCTGCGCGTGCAGGGCAAGGAACTCGACCTGCGCGTCAGCTCGGTGCCGACCGCGCACGGCGAAAGCGTGGTGATGCGTTTGCTGGATCGCGAAACGGTGGTGCTGGATTTCGAGCGGCTCGGTTTCACCGACAATTTCCTGCCGCAGTTCCAGAAAGTGCTGGAGCAACCGCATGGCATCCTGCTGGTCACCGGCCCCACCGGTTCCGGCAAGACCACCACGCTGTACACGGCGCTCTCCAAGCTCAACACCGCCGACGTCAAGATCATCACGGTCGAGGATCCGGTCGAATACCAGATCGAGGGCATCAACCAGATCCAGGCCAAGCCGCAGATCGGCCTGGACTTCGCCGCGGCGCTGCGCAGCATCGTCCGCCAGGATCCGGACATCATCATGATCGGCGAAATGCGCGACCTTGAAACCTCGCGTATCGCCATCCAGTCGGCGCTGACCGGCCACCTGG
>JBDSEX010000262.1:0-3205 GCA_039919835.1 Luteimonas sp. | reverse complement strand
CGCACGCCGAACACCTTTTCGCATGCGATCCGGTACAGCGGCACCAGCGCAAAGGTGAAGGCAAATGCTGCCAGCGCCACGCCCGCCATCTTGATGATCCCGCGATGCCTGTAGGCGCTCACTGGGCCAGCACTCCGGACAGGATGAACAACACGTACACCGCGAACGCAATGCCCGCCATCGTCCAGGCGGTGCGTACCGCCCCGCGGCGCGCCTGAAGGCGTGCGGCGTTATCCGGTTCGCTGCTGGCAGGACGCTGCGTCATCAGGCATCGCGGACATTGGTGTGCGCTGCGGTATCGGCGCCGGTGGTCGCATTGTCGAAATCCAGGTGCGCGAAGTCCCCATGCGCCAGGTCGCCGTCGCGGATCACCGGTGGCGTGGTGAAGGTGTGGTGCGGTGCGGGCGACGGTACCGTCCACTCCAGCCCGCGTGCGCCTTCCCATACGCGCGCCTCGGCCTTGACACCATGCTTGAGCGAGTGGCGCAGCACGAAGAACATGAGGAAGGGCGTCGCGAACATGCCGAACGCGCCGATCGAGCTGACCATGTTCCAGTCGGCGAACACCACGTTGTAATCGGGGATGCGGCGCGGCATCCCGGCCAGGCCCAGGAAATGCTGCGGGAAGAACAACACGTTGACGAACACCACCGACCACCAGAAATGCACCTTGCTCCAGAACTGGCTGTACATGCGGCCGGTCCACTTCGGCCACCAGTAATACACCGCGGCGATGATGCCGAACAACGCGCCAGTCACCAGTACGTAATGGAAATGCGCGACCACGAAGTAGGTGTCGTGGTACTGGAAATCGGCCGGCACGATGGCCAGCATCAATCCCGAGAAGCCGCCGATGGTGAACAGGATCACGAACGCGATCGCCCAGAGCATCGGCGTCTCGAAACTCAGCGATCCGCGCCACATGGTGCTGACCCAGTTGAACACCTTGACCCCGGTCGGCACCGCGATGAGCATGGTCGCGAACATGAAGTACAGCTCGCCGCCGAGCGGCATGCCGACAGTGAACATGTGGTGCGCCCAGACGATGAAGCTCAGGAACGCGATGGACGCGATCGCGTAGACCATCGCCTGGTAACCGAACAGCGGCTTGCGCGAGAACGTCGGAAGGATCTCCGAGACGATCCCGAACGCCGGCAGGATCATGATGTAGACCTCGGGATGCCCGAAGAACCAGAAGATGTGCTGGAACATCACCGGGTCGCCGCCACCGGCCGCGTTGAAGAAACTGGTGGCGAAGAACTTGTCGGTGAGCAGCATCGTCACCGCGCCCGCCAGCACCGGCATGACCGCGATCAGCAGGAACGCCGTGATCAGCCACGACCAGGTGAAGATCGGCATCTTCAGCAGATCAATGCCAGGCGCGCGCATGTTGAGGATGGTGGCGATGACGTTGATCGCGCCCATGATCGAGCTGATGCCCATCATGTGGATGGCGAAGATCACGAATGCGACGTTGGCGCCGCCCTGCAGCGACAGCGGCGGATACAGCGTCCAGCCACCCGCCGGCGCCCCGCCCGGCAGGAACAATGTGCCCAGCAACATGGTGAAGGCGAATGGCAGGATCCAGAACGACCAATTGTTCATTCTGGGAAGAGCCATATCCGGCGCGCCGATCTGCAGCGGGATCATCCAGTTGGCGAGGCCGACGAACGCCGGCATCACGCCGCCGAAGATCATCACCAGCGCGTGCAGCGTGGTCATCTGGTTGAAGAATTCGGGATCGACGTGTTGCAGGCCCGGCGTCATCAGTTCGGTGCGGATGATCACCGACATGCCTGCGCCGATGATGAACATGACGAAGCTGAAAACCAGGTACAGCGTGCCGATGTCCTTGTGGTTGGTCGAGAAGAACCAGCGATCGAGGAACGTCTGCTTGTGGCCGTGCTCGTCGCTCGCGTGATCGGTTGCGTGGTGCTCGACGCCGTGCTGGTCGGCTGTGGCTGGATAAGTCGCCATGTTTACCTCAAGGAAAGCGTTGGATTCCGGCCGCGGTGGCAGCCAGCCCGTTTAATTCGTATTGCCGCCGGTCGTCTGCGGCGCGCCGCCTGTTGGCGGTGCTGCAGGTGGCGGATTGGTGGCCGGGTCGGGTATGGCCGCACGCGCGGGTCCGGTGCCGGTTTCCGTGCCAGCAGCCGCGTCAAGCTCGCTGGCAACGCCTGCTTCTGACGGCGCAGGCGCGCGCTTGGCCTTCTCGGCGGCGAGCCAGGCCGCGAACTCCGCCTTGGGCAGCGCGCGCACCACGATCGGCATGAAGCCGTGGTCCTTGCCGCACAACTCCGCGCACTGGCCGCGATAGATGCCGGGTTTCTCGATATCGGACCAGGCCTCGTTGACGATCCCCGGGATCGCATCCTGCTTCCAGCCCAGCGCCGGCACCCACCACGCGTGGATCACGTCGTCGGCCGTGACCACGAAGCGCACCTTGGTGTCGACCGGCAGCACCAGCATGTTGTCCACTTCGAGCAGGTAATGCGGATTGGATTGCAGCGTCGGCTGCTGTTTGCTCTGGCGCATCGCGTCGCTGTCGCGGCCGAGACGGCTGGTGAAACTGACGTCCTCGCCCAGGTATTCGTATTTCCACATCCACTGGTAGCCGGTGATCTTCACCGTCATCTCGGCCTTGCGCGTGTCGTAGATCTTGATCAGGTTTGCGGTGGCCGGCCATGCCAGCCCGACCAGGATCACGATCGGCACCACCGTCCAGATGACCTCGGCGGTGGTGTTGTGGCTGAACTGCGCGGCGACCGCGCCCTTCGATTTGCGAAACTTGAACATGGCGTAGAACATCGCGCCGAACACCAGGATGCCGATCACCACGCAGATCCACAGCACGATCATGTGCGACTCGTAAGCCACCTGCGACGTGTGGGTCACGCCCTTGCCCATGTTGAGCTGCCAGCGCTTGGGATCGGCCGACTGCGCCCATGCCAAGACCGGCAGCAGTGTGGCCATTGCCAATACGCCTGACCACGCACCCCGCATCCAACGCGCTTGCATCATTTGTCCAGACCCCAATGTCGTCAGTCGCAGCCGGTCGACCGTGTATACGGACGCCGGTCGGTGAAGGATTCGTTCCGCCCGCGATTGTCGGCGACGGAAAACCGTTAAATAGTAGCCTCCGCTGGGCTTTTCCGGCAAGCAGCACCGCCGCTGGCGACGGGTCGCCGTCGCCGGAAAATGCGCG
>JBDSEX010000253.1:0-12549 GCA_039919835.1 Luteimonas sp. | reverse complement strand
CGCCGAGTGCGATGTCGCTGATGCCGCAGCGCTGGAAGCCGAGATCGCGTGAAAGGCGCTTGATGCGCCGCGCAAGGGCGGCGTACCCGGGCGGTTGATCCGAAAGGACAGGCGGTTCGATCGATGGAAGGTTCGGCGTTCGCACCATGCGCCAAGTATAGAATCCGGCGATGACCAAAGCGTCCCGGCTTCACGAGAACAACCTGTACGACAAGATCGCGTTGCGTGCCCTCGAGGCACGGGCCACAGCCGCGCTTGGAGGCGATGCGTTCGAATTGATGCGTCGTGCAGGCGAGGTGGCATGGCGGCACCTTCTGCAACACTGGCCGCATGCGGTGAAGATCGTGGTGGTGTGCGGCCCCGGAAACAATGGCGGCGATGGTTACGTGCTGGCGCGCCATGCACAGGCGTCGGGGCGGGATGTGCGCGTTGTCCGTTTCGCAGGACGCACCCCGTACGGTGAATTTGCGCAGCGCGCGTGTGTCGAATACGAGGCGAGCGGTGGCCGCATCGAGTCGTTCTCCAACAGGCTGCCCCAAGTCGACCTGATCGTCGATGCACTGTTCGGCATCGGCTTGGCGCGTGCTCCCAATGCCGATACGGCGACATTGATCGATGCGATCAACCGGCACGACGCACCTGTTTTTTCCCTGGACGTACCCAGCGGCATCGACAGCGACAGCGGGCATGCCGACGGCGTCGCCGTGCTGGCCGACCGCACCCTGCAATTCATCGCCGCGCATCGTGGATTGCTGACCGACGATGCGCTGGATCATGTCGGCGACCTGGACCTTGCCGCGCTGGACCTTCCGGACACCACGTTCGATGGTGTGCAGGCGACCGCGACGCGCATCGGCGCAGGGGATCTCGGCAATTACCTCCGGCCGCGTGCACGCAACACGCACAAGGGCCGCCATGGCCACGTGCTCTGCATCGGTGGCGAAGACGGGATGGGTGGCGCCATCGCGCTGTGCATGGAGGCTGCGCTGCGCACGGGCGCGGGACTGGTCAGCGTCGCGACGCAGTCGTCGAACGTCGCTCCGATGTTGTCGCGCTGCCCCGAAGCGATGGTGCGCGGCGTCAAGTCCGGCAACGAGTTGAAGTCACTCATCGATGCGGCAAACGTGATCACGATCGGTCCTGGGCTCGGGCGCGCAGCATGGGCGAAATCGTTGTTTTCAAGCAGTATTGCCGCCGGCAAACCGCTTGTGATCGACGCGGATGCGTTGAACCTGCTTGCTGGATCGACCGCGACTTTGGCAGGCGCGATCCTGACGCCACACCCCGGCGAAGCGGCACGCCTGCTTGGTGTGTCGATCGACTTCATCCAAGGCGATCGTTTCGGGGCTGCTGCATCCCTCTCGAGAAAATACAGTTGCACGGTGGTGTTGAAAGGTGCGGGCACCATCGTCGCGTCGCCTGACAGGGTGGCCTGCGTGATCGCCGCAGGCAATCCGGGGATGGCGTCCGGCGGCATGGGCGATGTGTTGGCCGGTGTGATCGCGGCGTTGCGCGCGCAAGGCTTGAACGCGTTCGATGCGGCGTGCTGCGGTGCGCTGCTGCATGGGCTTGCGGGCGATTCGGCAGCCGACGCAGGCGGCGCGCGCGGCATGATCGCGTCCGATCTTTTTCCGCACCTTCGCGCGCTTTCGAATCCCCAAAGCGCGCGATCGCCATGAGCGCGGCCGCCAACGAACGTTTCCTGCCCGATACAGCTGCCACCGAAACCCTCGGCCGCGTATTGGCCTCGACGCGTCCGGCGCAGGCAGTGGTGCATCTGCAGGGCGACCTCGGCGCAGGCAAATCCACGCTGGCCCGCGCGATGTTGCGCGCGCTCGGCGTGACCGGTCCGATCCGCAGCCCGACCTACACGCTGGTGGAGCGCTATCCGCTCGCCGATGGTGCCGAAGCGCTGCACCTGGATCTGTACCGCATTGGCGATGCCGGCGAGCTGGAATTCCTGGGCCTGGATGGCGTGGATGCTGCGTTGTGGCTGATCGAGTGGCCGGAGCGGGCCGGGGTACACCTGCCTGCTCCGGACCTGATCGTCAGGCTGGAACTGCAAGGCTCGGGCCGCAACTCGGAACTGACCGGCGCCTCGGACGCGGGCCGGGGCTGGTGTAAAGCGATTGTTCAGGAATAAGAAGTTGCAACAGATTGTTGTGTGAAGCCGGGAGGAGTTGGACCCAGGTGCCGGATTTATAAGGGAAAACTATTGCAATCGTTTCAAGTTGGTGCTTGAATCCGGCCATGCGAGTCAAGGGGATTACGTTGCAACAAATGTTGCTCGGCGCTGCGTTACTCGCTGCGCTGAGCTGGAACCTTGCGCAGGCGAATGAAATCAAGGGCTTGCAACTCGATAGCGGTGCCACCGGCACGCGTGCAGAGATAGCGCTTGACCGCGACGCGGACTTCAATGTGATCAGTCTTGCTGGTCCCGATCGCCTTGTCGTCGATATTCCCGATGCAGGTCTCGGCAAAAAATTCCACTTGCCAGCCGCAACCGGCCTCATCAGGGGGGTGCGGACCGGCCATCCCGCGCCGGGCGTGACCCGGATCGTGTTCGATCTCGCCGCACCCGTTACGGCGCTCAAGCCGCGCCTTGAGCCGACCGCGCGTGGCAGCGTCCTGGTGCTGGAATGGCCGGGCGATGGCATCGAAACGGGCAGCGCGCTCGCCTCTGTCCCCGCGCCAACTCCCAGCGCGGCACCATCCCCGGTTTTTGACACAGGCGTCGATGCACTTGACCCCGCCTTCGCCTCACGCAAGGCGACGTCACGCCTCATCACAAGTGTTTCGCCTTCGTCCGTCACCAGCGTTCAACCGCCTGCGGCACAGTCGCCGCAACTGCAGTCGCCCACCACGGGCGTCCCGTCCATGCAGCAGCCGGTGCCTACCTCGGCTACGCTGCCCGGCACGATCGCGAGCGGCGTGCCGACGCGGATCGCCACGGGCATGCCCACGACCGTCATGCCCTCGACAGGCACGGCCTCGTCCGCCATGACTTCGACCGCGATGCCCTCAATGGCTGTCGCGGACGCTCCAGTGACGTCGACGCAGATGCCGGTGAAAACGATGCAGGACGTCATGCGTCGTGGCGGGTTGCGGCCCCTGATCATTGCCATCGATGCCGGCCACGGCGGCCAGGATCCCGGGGCCCGCGGGTCCGGCGGCAGCCGCGAGAAGGACATCACCCTCAAGATCGCACGCGAACTGGCGCGGCAGGTCAATGCCACTGCCGGTTTGAAGGCCTATCTCACCCGCGACACCGATGTCTTCATTCCGCTCGACCAGCGCTACAAGAAATCGCGCGCAGCCAAGGCCGACCTGTTCGTATCGATCCATGCCGATGCGTTCACCAATCCGGCGGCGAACGGGTCGTCGGTGTTCGTGCTGTCGCAGCGCGGCGCGTCCTCGCAGGCCGCGCGCTGGCTGGCGAACCAGGAAAATTCGGCCGACCTGGTCGGCGGCGTGCGCTTGCGCGATCGCGAAAACACCTTGGCCTCGGTGCTGCTCGATCTGTCCCAAAGCGCGACGATGAAGGCGTCCGAGGACATGGCAAGTCATGTGCTGCAGGGTTTGAAAGGGCTGGGCAACACGCACAAACCGCACGTCGAACGCGCCAACTTCGTGGTGCTGCGGTCGCCGGACGTGCCGTCGATGCTGGTCGAGACGGCCTTCATCACCAATCCTGACGAAGAGCGACGTCTCAATGACCCCTCGCATCAATCACGCCTCGCACGCGCGATCCTCGATGGCGTCAACACCTACTTCACCCGGCAGCCGCCTCCCGGGACCCTGTATGCCGCGCGTGCCGACGCCAGGGTAACGACGACCTCGGACCAAGGCAGTCGCTGAGCGGTAGGGCGGTCCCGACCCGCCGTGTCACTTTTTTTCCCGGTGCCAGGAATCAAGCAGCTCGAAACCCGCCCCGTGCGCGCCGTTATCATCAGCGCCGTGACGATTCGCCAACTCTCCGACACCCTCATCAACCAGATTGCCGCCGGCGAGGTCGTCGAGCGGCCCGCGTCCGTGGTCAAGGAGCTGGTCGAAAACGCTCTGGATGCCGGCGCACGCCGCATCGACATCGATCTGGAGGAAGGCGGCGTACGCCTGATCCGCATCCGCGACGATGGTGACGGCATGGCGGCCGAGGACCTGCCGCTCGCCATCGCGCGCCACGCCACCAGCAAGATCGCGTCGATGGACGATCTGGAGGCGGTCGAGACGTTGGGTTTCCGCGGCGAAGCCTTGCCGTCGATCGCGTCGGTCAGCCGCTTCCTGCTGGTATCGCGCCGTGCCGACGATGCGCATGGCACCGCGTTGCCGGTCGAAGGCGGGCGCATCGGTGCCATCGTGCCGAAAGCGCATGCGCGGGGCACCACGGTCGAAGTGCGCGACCTGTTCTTCAACGTGCCGGCGCGGCGCAAGTTCCTGCGCGCGGAACGCACTGAACTCGGCCATGTCGAGGAATGGCTGCGCTCGCTCGCACTGGCGCGGCCGGATGTCGAACTGCGTGTGTCGCACAACGGCAAGCCATCGCGACGCTACAAGGGCGATAGCGTTCCCGGATCAGGCCCGGGACAGGTTCTGTTTTCCGGGGAGCGCCTCATAGAAGCGCTCGGGGAGGAATTCGCCAGGCATGCAATGCGCGTCGAGCATGTCCTTCGCCCGGCCCAGGATGAGCGGGAACTGCGTCTGCACGGATGGATCGCCCAACCCGCGTACTCGCGCGCCAGCACCGACCAGCAATATCTGTATGTCAACGGCCGCGCCGTACGCGATCGCAGCATCGCGCATGCGGTGAAACAAGCTTATGCCGATGTGTTGTTCCATGGCCGGCAACCCGCATATGTCCTGTTCCTGCAACTCGATCCGCGCCGGGTGGATGTCAACGTGCATCCCGCCAAGCATGAAGTACGTTTCCGCGATGCGCGGCTGATCCACGACTTCGTCTATCGCACGCTGCACGATGCCTTGGCCGAAACGCGCGCTGGCGTCGCGGCTAGCGCTGTCCCGGTGGCGATGCCCGCATGGTCGTCCGCGCCGCAGCCGAACCTGTCCCTACGTGTCAGTGATGTCCGCGACGCATATTCCGCGTTGTACGGCACCGGAGCGCAGCCGCAGCAGCCGTACGCGCCGCTGCCGATGCCCGCATCCAGCGATGAAGCCGTGCCGCCGCTCGGTTATGCCATCGCGCAGCTGCATGGCATCTACATTCTCGCCGAGTCGGCGGACGGCTTGATCGTGGTCGACATGCATGCGGCGCACGAACGACTGGGCTACGAAAAGCTGAAAAACGCGCACGATGGCGAAGGCCTGCGCACACAACCGTTGCTGGTGCCGACCACGCTCGCGGTGTCCGAGCGCGAAGCAGACATGGCCGAACGCGAAGTGGCCACGCTTGCCGCGCTCGGTTTCGAGTTGACCCGCAGCGGCCCCCAGGCATTAACCGTGCGCAGCGTGCCAGCCCTGCTCGCGCACGGCGATGTCGATGCGCTGTTGCGTGACGTGCTCGCCGACCTGCGCGAACACGGCGAGTCGCGACGAATCGCTGCGGCGCGCGATGAACTGCTCTCCACCATGGCTTGCCATGGAGCGGTTCGCGCCAACCGCCGCCTGACTGTTCCCGAAATGAACGCACTGCTGCGCGAGATGGAAGTGACCGAACGCTCGGCGCAATGCAATCATGGCCGTCCGACCTGGGCGCGCTTCAGCGTGGCCGAGATCGACCGCTGGTTCCTGCGAGGACGTTGACGATGCGCATCCCATTGCTAATTTGCATGCTGGCCTCGATGGCCTCGGCTCTATCCGGCTGCCAGCGCAATGCGTCGCAATCGGCGGCGCCATCGTCCGTACCGGCGTTGGAAGCCGACATCACGTTCGCCAACGACCAGCACGTCTGGCGCATGCAACGCAGCGAGAAACTGTTGAAGCCGGATGGGTGGACGAGCCTGATCGGCCTGCACTGGATCGAGCCCGGCCCGCATTACGTCGGCAGCAGCAGCGACAACGGCATCCGGCTGGCGATGGGTCCGGCGCAGTTGGGCATGCTCGACCGCGACGGCGCACGCGTGCGATTCGTGCCTGCCGACGAGGCCGCACTGACGCTGGACGGGGAACCGTTGTCTGGCGCCAACGTGCTCAAGACCGATGCCGACGACGGCGGCCCCAGCGTCATCGGCTTCGACGGCGGCAAGGGTATCGCGACGGTGATCAAGCGCGGCGAGCGCTACGCATTGCGCGTCAAACATGCCGATACGCCGACGCGCACCAGTTTCGCCGGGCTGCAGTACTGGCCGGCCGACCGGGAATGGAACGTCGCGGCCAGGTTCGTGCCTCATCCGGCCGGCAAGACGATCCCCGTTGCCAGCATCATCGGGACGATCGATCACGTGCCCAATCCGGGGGCGGTCGAATTCGAGCGCGCAGGCAAGACGTATCGCATCGAAGCACTGGACGAAGGCGAGGACACCTTGTTCCTGGTCTTCGCCGATCGCACCAATGGACACGGCAGCTACGGCGCCGGCCGTTTCCTCGACACACCGAAGCCAGACGCAAGCGGCGGCATGACGCTCGACTTCAACCGCAGCTACAGCCCGCCGTGTGCGTTCACCGCCTTTGCCACCTGCCCGCTGCCGCCGCCGGAAAACCGCCTGGATCTCGCAGTCACCGCGGGCGAGAAGGCGTATGCCGGTGCGCATTGATCGGCTGGACCGGCTTGCGTAACTCCTGCGCACCCCGACCCCGCAAGCTTCCATTTCGCATCAACTGCCAAACAAACATTTCGACAAGGACATTCATGCGCCTCATGAAACCATTGCTGCTCTCCTCCCTGATCGCCGTTTCCATCTGCGCTGGCGCAGCCAACAACAGGCCCGTCAAACCGGTTGCGAAAGCACCGCCGATACCGCTGTTGTGGAAAGTGTCGGACACCGACAATGCGATTTACCTGCTTGGCTCGTTCCACCTGCTCAAGCCTGCCGACTATCCGTTGGCCAAGGAGGTTGATGCCGCGTTCGCCGATGCCGAGGAGCTGGTGTTCGAGGTGTCCCCGGAGGAAATGGGATCACCGCAACTCGGCATGACCATGGCCAAGTCGGGCGTGCGTACCGACGGCAGGCAGTTGAACGACGACCTGAGCCCCCGCACCGCGAAAAAGCTCGCTGCATGGTTGGCCGCGAACCAGGCAGCGTTGCTGAAAATCGGCATGGCGCCGCAGATGATGCAGATGCTTGAGCCATGGTTCGCCGCGCTGACCATTTCAGTGATCGAAATGACCAAGCAGGGGCTCGATCCTAAACTCGGTCTCGATGCGCACTTCGTCGCGGCTGGCAGCAAGAGCGGCAAGCCAGGCTCCGGACTCGAGACCGGCGCGCAGCAGGTGGCGCTGTTCGACACGATGAGCGTGGACGAGCAGCGCCAGTTCATGGACGAGGCGTTGTCGAGCAGCGATGAAGGCCCGAAGGAAATCGAGAAACTGCACGCCGCATGGCGCGCTGGCGACACCGACGCGATGTGGACCGGCATGGCGGCCGACATGCGCAGGGAATACCCGCGCCTGTACCAGGTCATCAACGTCGAGCGTAATGATGCCTGGGTGCCGAAACTCGAACAGCGCTTGAAAAAACCTGGTGGCGACGACTCGCTTGTGGTGGTTGGTGCGCTGCACCTGCTGGGCAAAGACGGCGTCGTCGAGAAGTTGCGCGCGAAGGGTTACAAGGTCGAACGCATCTGCTCGGCGTGCAAATAAAGTGAAGCGCGTCGGGGCCTGACCCGCCGTACGACCAATTGGCTTGCAATGGCCGGGTTGAATGCCGGCCTACTCTCCTGTGGGCAGCAGGTCTATGCAATCCACCGGACACGCGGGCACGCACAGCTCGCAGCCCGTGCATAACGGCTCGATCACCACGTGCATCAACTTCGATGCACCGATGATCGCATCCACCGGACAGGCCTGGATGCACTTTGTACAGCCGATGCAATCGGCTTCGACGATGACCGCGATCAACGGCGTTTTGTGCTGGCCGCGAGTGCGGTCGTAGGGTTTCGCCGTGACATCCAGCACGCGGGCGAGACTGCGCGCGCCGGCATCGCCGCCTGGCGGACAGCGGTCGGTGTCCGCATCACCTTGCGCCATCGCCTCCGCGTAGGGCCGGCAGCCGGCGAAACCGCACTGCCCGCATTGGGTTTGCGGGAGCAGGCGGTCGAGGCGTTCGATGAGATCGCTGTTCAAGTTGAGCAAATCGCGTGTTGCGTGACAATACCGATCACCGTTTCGATCGCGATTCCCGCCTGCGCGGGAATCACGCTACGTGGCATGACGTGACGTCACTTCAATTCACTTCACGGGCATGCCCGGCTCGGCACCCGCATCGACGTCGAGTAACGCCAAGCCGCCGCTATCGAACCCCGCCGACAGGATCATTCCTTCGCTCACCCCGAACCGCATCTTGCGCGGCGCGAGGTTGGCGATGAAGACGACGTTGCGGCCGACAAGAGTTGCGGGATCCCCATACGAGGCGCGAATGCCGGAGAAAATCTGCCGGGTGCCGAGTTCGCCCGCATCCAGCTCGAAGCGAAGCAGCTTGTCAGAGCTCTCGACCAGTTCGCAGGCCACCACCTTGCCGATGCGGAGGTCGAGTTTTGCGAAGTCGTCGATGCCGATGAATTCGCCCTTCGCAGGAGCGACGGAATTCGCGACGCTTCCCGTAGGGCCTGCGGCAACGGCGACTTCCGTCGCTCCCGCGGACACGCTTTGTCTGGGCTTGAGGTCCTCCGTGCTTGCTTCGATCATGGCTTCGATCTGCTTGGGGTCGATGCGCGTGAACAACGGGACGTAGGGCTTGATCCGGCGTGCAAGCAACGGCGCATCAAGGTTGGACCATGCATCGGCGGGGCTCTCGAAAAACAGTGCCACCTGCGAGGCGACATGCGGCAACACCGGCGTCAGCGCCGCGGCAAGCACGCGGAACAGGTTCAGCCCCTGGGTGCAGACCGATTGCAGCTCCGCATCCCCATCATCCTGCTTTGCGATCACCCACGGCTTGCGCTCGTCGATGTAGCGATTGGCCTCATCGGCCAGCGTCATGGTCAGACGCAACACGCTTGCCGGATCATTGCGTTCGTAGGCATCGCGAATGAAACCCAGCCGCGCGACGAAATCCCCGTACATCACCGGTTCCGGCAGGCGATCCCCAAGCTGCCCATCGAACCGCTTCTCGATGAACCCCGCGCAGCGGCTGGCGAGGTTCGCGAACTTGCCGACCAGGTCCGCATTCACCCGCGCGACGAAATCGGTCAGATTCAGATCGAGATCGTCGACGCCGCCACCGCTCTTGGCCGCAAGGTAATACCGCAACGCCTCCGGATTGAGCCCCGCATCCAGGTACGTCCGCGCCATGATGAAAGTGCCGCGGGACTTCGACATCTTCGCGCCATCGACCATCAGGTAGCCGTTGACGTGCAACCGCGTCGGCGCGCGCATGCCCGCGCCGTGCAGCACGGCCGGCCAGAAAAGGCCGTGGAAATTCACGATGTCCTTGCCGATGAAGTGATGCAGCTCGGCCTCGCTGTCGTGCGCGAGGAACTCGAAGAAATTGATGCCGTCGCGCTCGCACAAGGCCTGCAGGCTGGACAGGTAGCCGATCGGCGCGTCCAGCCAGACGTAGAAGTACTTTCCGGGATGCCCGGGAATCTCGAAGCCGAAGTAGGGCGCATCGCGTGAAATGTCCCAGGCGCGCAGGCCGCCATCGGCATCCAGCCATTCCCTGAGCTTGGCCTTGACGCCGGGGATCGCCACGTCGCCATCGAGCCAGTCACGTAAAAAACCCGTGAACTGACCGACGTCAAAGAAGAAGTGCTCGGACTCGCGCAACTCCGGCGCCACGCCACTCAACACCGAGCGTGGTTCCTTCAGTTCAGTCGATGCATAGGTCGCGCCGCAATGTTCGCAGTTGTCGCCGTACTGGTCGGGCGTACCGCAATTGGGGCAGGTGCCCTTGATGTACCGGTCGGGCAGGAACATGCCCTTGGCCGCATCGTAGAACTGCGCAACCCTGCGGCGCGCGATGTGGCCGCTGTTGTCCAGCTTTGCGTAGATCGCTTCGGTCAGCGTGCGATTACCGGGTGAATGCGTGGAATCGTAGTGGTCGAACGCCACACCGAACGCGGCGAAGTCCCGCTCGTGTCCCGCTTGGATCGCGGCGATGAACGCTTCCGGCGTGGTGCCGGCTTTTTCCGCAGCCAGCATGATCGGCGTGCCGTGCGTATCGTCGGCGCAGACGAAACGCACGGTGTCCCCACGCATGCGCCGTGCGCGCGTCCAGATATCGCCCTGGACATAGCCGACCAGGTGGCCTAGATGCAGCGGCCCGTTGGCATAGGGGAGGGCGCAGGTGACGGCGACGTTGCGGGACATGTGCGCGCTGCGACAGGTGGCAGCCGATTATCGCATGGCCCGAAAAGACGAAACCCGGCGGTTGGCCGGGTCTCAGTAGCTTATCGATGCGCTCGGTTCATCCCGAAAAGCCGAACCCGGCTGTGGCCACCTGCGCTCCAAGCCAGGCCACCGCTTTCGCCGGGACGACGTTGCTGACGAATGTCTCAGGATTCACGCGTCCACATCTGGTGTTTGCAGATGAAGGAGACGCAACCAGACACCTCGAACTTCTTGCCGCCTTCCAACAGGCGCGCCTTGGACTTGTAGGTCTTGCCTGCCGAAGGTTTCAGCACGGTGCCGCCGCTGTAGGCATCGCGATCCTTCTTCAGGCCCCATAGGATCGTCATGCCCTTGATCGGCTTGTTCTTGTTGGCGCCGCTGCATTTGTCGCAAACCGGATCACCTGCATACAGCAGCTCGACCACCTTGCCGGTGAGCGTCCCGTCCCTGGCTTCCTGCACTTCGACAATGGACCGTGCCTTGCCGGTGTCCTCATCAAAGGTCTTCCACTTGCCGACCGGCGAGGTCTGCGCGAAGGCGGTCATCGGCAGCAACGCGAGTGCCGCAACGAAAAGTCTGATACGCATGGTGTCCCCTCTAACGAGCATTGGCCGGGCGGCGGATGCGACCCGATAGGCGCTTTTATAACCCCGATCCGCCTGCGTATGGTGGCACGTGTGCGGGCTGTTCAGATTGCGGCCAACTGTTGGGCGCATGCCGCGTCGGCAGCCCGGTCGCACAGGCTAAAATTCACGCATGCTTCCCACTCCAGACAGACCCCGCATCCATGCGCATGCGGTGCAACCCAATGTGTCGCCGTCGCCGCGCATCCGCAACGTGATCGCTGTGGCTTCGGGCAAGGGCGGCGTCGGCAAGTCGACCACCGCCGTGAACCTGGCCGTGGCCTTGCATCTGGATGGCGCCAGGGTCGGCATCCTTGACGCCGACATCTACGGACCCAGCGTGCCGGCGATGCTTGGACTGAGCGGCCGGCCCGATAGCCCCGACGGCAAATCCATCGAGCCAATGCGCGCGCACGGGCTGGAAGCGATGTCGATCGGCTTCCTGATCGACATCGACACGCCGATGATCTGGCGCGGGCCGATGGCGACCTCGGCGCTGACGCAGCTGTTCAACGAGACGTCATGGGGCGGCAGTTCTCCCGAAGGCCTCGATTACCTGATCGTCGACCTGCCGCCCGGCACGGGTGACATCCAGCTGACGCTGTCGCAGAAAATTCCGGTGGCGGGCGCGGTCATCGTCACCACCCCGCAGGACATCGCCACGCTGGATGCGAAGAAGGCGCTGAAGATGTTCGAGAAGGTGCAGGTGCCGGTGCTGGGTGTCATCGAGAACATGGCCGTTCACGTCTGCAGCCAGTGCGGCCATGCCGAACACATCTTCGGCAGTGGCGGTGGCGAGGCAATGGCATCGCAGTACGGCGTGCCGCTGCTGGGCTCGCTGCCGCTCGAACTTGGGATCCGCGAGCAGGGCGATGCGGGGGTGCCGATCGTGATTGCGCAACCGGATTCCGCCGCGGCGCAGGCGTATCGGTTGACGGCGCGCAATGTGGCTGCGCAGCTGGCGTTGCGTCCGCGGGCGACCATGGGGATTGCGGCGTCGCTTGTGTAGGGGAGGGGCAGCGCGCGGTTCTTCGTTTCGCAAGGAAGTTTCGAATCCGCCGTTTCCGTATGAAAAAAACCACGGGTCAAGGCCCGCCATGCGACAACGGTAGTCCCCGTGGGACAATTCGCGGCTTCGGTGGTCACAGGGAACATTGCATGAGCATCAAAAGCGACCGGTGGATCCGGCGGATGGTCGAAGAACGCCGGATGATCGAGCCTTTCGAGCCAGGCCAGGTCAAACACGCCCCGGACGGCCAGCGCATCGTGAGCTACGGCACCTCGAGCTACGGGTACGACGTACGCTGCTCGCGCGAGTTCAAGATTTTCACCAACATCAACTCGACGATCGTCGATCCGAAGAATTTCGATCCCGGCAGCTTCGTCGATGTGGATTCCGACGTCTGCATCATCCCTCCCAACTCCTTCGCGCTTGCACGCACCGTGGAATTCTTCCGCATCCCGCGCGATACGCTGGTGGTATGC
>JBDSEX010000218.1:0-7331 GCA_039919835.1 Luteimonas sp. | reverse complement strand
CGCACGCCGTGGGTGCCGTTCATTCCGATCGTCGGCATCGGGTTCTCGCTGTGGCTAATTTCAGGGTTGCCGTGGCAGAGCTATGAGCGCTTCGGCATCTGGCTGGTGATTGGGTTGGTGGTTTATTTCGGGTATGGAATCCGGAAGAGCAAGTTGGCTGGCGCTTGACGGTAAGGCGGTGTCGGCCCGCCTGCATCCAACCTGCAGATGGCTAGAGTCCATCTGCGCAGCGCGCAAGGTGGAACTCAATGAAAGTCGCGGGAAGGCGTGTGCAATTCACCCAGCAACCCGCTGATGTCTTCGAGATCGCGCGCGATCAGATGCTGGACGCCGTCGACCTGTTCCCAGCGTCCGCGCACCGCCAGCAGTGTCGATCCCAGCAGGGCCTTGCGTTGGCGCATGGCGAGATCGGCCCAGACGATGACGTTGACCATGCCGTGCTCGTCTTCGAGCGTGACGAAGATGGTGCCCTTGGCCGTGGCGGGACGCTGGCGCTGCGTGACCAGTCCGGCGATGCGCACGTTGCTGCCATGTCGCCGCCCACGCAATTCGAATGAGTCGAACAGGCGCCGCGCACGCAACTTGTTCCGCAGCAGCGACAACGGATGCGCCTGCAGGGTCAGCGCCAGCGCGCGGTAGTCCGCAAGGATCTCTTCACCGGCGCGCGGCGGCGGCAAGGCGACCGCAGCTTCATCGGGGCTTCCCGGCAGCAGCGGGCGTTGGCGTTCGATCCCTGCAACGATCCAGCGCGCGTCGTGGCGATGGCCGGCAAGCCTGCGCAGCGCACCGGCCTCGGCCAGTGCGTCGCGCGAACGTTGGTCGAGACTGGCACGCAGGCACAGGTCGGCCACGCTGTGGAAAGCGCAGGCCTCGCGCGCGGCGAGGATCGCATCGGCGGCCGGCTGCGACAGTCCACGGATTTCGCGCAGGCCAAGCCGGATCGACGGCTGCTGCAGCGCATCGCCTCCGAGCAGCGTGTTGTCCCAGTCGCTGTCCATGACATCGACTGGCAGGAAGGCGATTGCGGCGCGATCGCCGTTGCCGCGCCGCGCGTCCTGCACGATCTGGCTGGTGGAATAGAAGCCCATCGGTTGTGCATTGAGCAGCGCGCAGGCGAATGCGGCGGGCTCGTGGCGTTTCAGCCAGCAGCTGATGTAGACCAGCTTGGCGAACGATGCGGCGTGGCTCTGCGGAAAGCCATACGAACCGAAACCCTTGATCTGTTCGAAGATCTGGTCGATGAATCCGGTTGCGTAGCCTTTCTGCTCCATCAACATGCGGATGCGCTGGCGGTGCGGTTCCATGTCGCCGCCATGGCGCCATGCCGCCATCGACCGGCGCAGGTTGTCGGCCTCGCCATCGGTGTAACCGGCATGGATCACCAGTTCCATCACCTGTTCCTGGAACAGCGGCACGCCCAGCGTCGACTTGAGGATGTCCTCGATGTCCGGTGATGGGTATGTCGGCAACTCCTTGCCCATGCGCCGACGCAGGTAGGGATGCACCATGCCGCCCTGGATCGGCCCGGGACGCACGATCGCCACTTCCACCACCAGGTCGTAGAAACAACGCGGCTTCAAGCGCGGCAGCATCGTCATCTGCGCGCGCGACTCGATCTGGAACACGCCCACGGTATCGGCGCGCTGGATCATGGCGTAGGTCGGTTCATCGCCCGCTGGAAGCAACGCCGGATCGATGCGGTAGCCGCGATGCGTCTCTATCAGGTCGATTGCCTTGCGGATGCAGGTCAGCATGCCGAGCGCCAGGCAGTCGACTTTCAGCAGTTTCATCGTCTCAAGGTCGTCCTTGTCCCACTGGATGATCGTGCGATTGTCCATCGCCGCGTTTTCCACCGGCACCACCGTCGACAACGGCGCATCGCATATGACGAAACCGCCGACATGCTGGGACAGATGCCGTGGATGGCCCTCCAGCGCATCGGTTACCGCCAGCACGCGCGCGATCAGCGGGTTGTCCGGATCGAAACCGGCCTCGCGCAGCCGCTGCTCCATCGGCGTGCCGCCGTTGCCCCAGCCATAGCAGCCGGCCAGCAATGCGATCTGGTCGGGCGGCAAGCCGAAGGCCTTGCCCACGTCGCGCACTGCGCTCTTGCCGCGGAAGCGGATCACCGTCGCCGCAAGCGCCGCGCGTTCGCGGCCGTACTTGGCGTACACGTATTGCAGCACTTCCTCGCGGCGTTCGTGTTCGAAATCGACATCGATATCCGGCGGCTCGTTGCGTTCCTCCGACAGGAAACGCGCCATCAGCAGGCGGCTTTCATCCGGATTGACCACGGTGATGCCGAGTGCGTAGCAGACCGCGGAATTGGCCGACGACCCGCGTCCCTGGCAGAGGATGTTGTGCTCGTTGGCAAAGCGGACGATGTCCTCGACGGTGAGGAAGAACGCCTCGTAGCGCAGCTTCGCGATCAAGGCGAGTTCGCTGTCGATCTGTGCCACGACCTTGGCCGGCACGCCATCGGGCCAGCGCTTGCGCATGCCCAGCTCGGTCAGCGCACGCAGATGGCTGGCAGGCGTCTCGCCTTGCGGTACCAGCTCGGCGGGATATTGGTAGACCACTTCGTCCAGCTTGAACGTGCAACGCCGCGCCAGTTCGACCGATGCCTGCAGAAGTGCGTGCGGATAGACATTGCCCAGCGCGCGTCGCGTGCGCAGATGGCGTTCGCCGTTACGGAACAGGTGTGCGCCCGCCTCTGACAGCGGCATCCCGTGGCGGATCGCGGTCATCGTGTCCTGCATTGCGCGCTGGCGACGAACGGCCATGTGCGCGTCACCGGCCGCGATTGCAGGCAAATGCAATTGCGCGGACAACGCCAGCAATGTGGCCAGCACCGTTGCATCGTCCTCATCGCGGTGCAGCTCGACAGCCAGGAAGGCACGTTCGCCGAATGCGTGACGCATCCAGGCGCCCTGCCCCGCATCGGGCGCGTGCGCCGGCAGCCACAGCGCGAACACGCCGATCTCGTCCCCACTGGCGAATTCGTCTTCGACATCCGAACGCGACAGAAGGTATGTCCCCTTGCCGGCTGCGCGCCTGCCGCGCGTGATCAGCCGACAGAGTCTTGTGTAGCCTTGCAGCGTCTCGACCAGCAGCACGAGGCGGACGCCATCATCCAGCCGGAATTCGCTGCCGACGATCAGCTTCACGCCACTCGCGCGCGAGGCCTCCAGCGCGCGGACGATGCCGGCAAGCGAGCATTCGTCGGTAATCGCCAGTGCCTCGTAGCCACAGCGCTGTGCCCGCACGAACAGCGCTTCGGCATTCGACGCGCCGCGCAGGAACGAGAAATCCGACACGCAATGCAACTCTGCATACACCGGGTATTCGATGTCGGGATCGTCGTTGGCGGCGCGGTCCAGCCGCCGGCCGGACAGGCGTCCGGCCACGACCTGCGCACGCGGCATGCGGCTTCCCGGCGTCTCGCGATCAACGCCATCGACAGCGTCATCCCAACTCACGCAAACCACCCGTGCAGCATCCAGCTGCCCTGCTCACCGACCGGTGCGAACGCCCATGCGCGGTGCCCCTGCGATGTTTCCAGCACGTAGTAATCGCGCCGTGCGTCGCCGCCATCCCACCAGCCGCTCTCCAGGCGCTCGGGCCCCGACACGATGCGTGGATGCGCGTCGCGCAGCGGCACCGGCCTGTGCAGCAGCCACAACGGACGTTGCGGACGCCGTGGCGGCAGGCACGAGGTCTCGTCATCGGAAGATGTGCACCGCCAGGCATGTTCGGGGCGCGGATCCGCAGCCGCGATGACGCGATACACGGATTCGTCGCCAATCCGCGCGCGCAGGCGTTCGCGCAGTTGCGGCCACGGCATCGCCTGCGCGTTGCGTGGATCGAACAGGTCGCGCGATGCCGGCACGAACGGCGGCAGTTCCCTTGCCAACAGGCGCAGGGCTACCACTGGTTCGGAAATCCGTACGTGCTCAAGCCGGTTGCGCGTCAGTTCGAACAGCATCCCCGCGTCGCGTTCGGCCGCCAGCAGTCCGACCACGACGTCGGTATGCGCGGTTTCCTGCTCCAGCCGCAGCACGAAGCGCTGCACCCCGCCATCGCGTACTGAAAGATAAGTGGCCAGGTCCGCGATCAACCGGCGCAGCGGGAACAGCAGCGCCTGGTGGCTTTCCACCTCGTAGCCAAGTTCGATGCGTGCATCGAAATGGTCCGGCGGCGCATAGCACTGCAATGGATCGTCGGCATCGCCGTGCAGCCAATCGAGGTGTTCCAGCAGCCCGCTGCCGAAGCGGCGGCGCAGGCCATCGCGTGGCATCGCACGCACTGCGCCGAGTGTCCGCACGCCCATGCGGTGCAGGCGCGTGCCCGCGTCGTCCGGCAGCAACGCGCCGCGGATCGGCACCTGCGCCAGCGCACGCTGCATGGCATCGCCATGCATCACCGCGAAGCCGTCGCGCAGCCCCGCGAACACCAGTGCGGCCCGCGGCGTCGGCGCCAGTGCGATGCGATGCGCGAATCCGAGCGCGGCAAGTTCATCGCGCAACCGCGCTTCGAAGCGCGGCCACGGGCCGAACAGGCGAAAGCTGGCCTGCGCCTCCAGCACGATCGCCCCCGGCCATTGCGCGCTGACCTGCGAGCTGTGCCGGTACGCCCATGCCGCCAGGAAACGTTGCCAGCGTTGTTCCGTCGCCGGATCGTGGTCGACCATCGTCACGTCGGCCAGCAATGCGTGCGCGGCCGGCAACCGCATCCCCGCCTTCAGGCCCGCCTGCGCCGCTGCCGCATTGACCGCATGCAGGCGACGCAGTTGCACGGGCCCCGTCACCAGCGCCAGCGGACGCGCCGGATCGGGCATGCGCCGGAGGACGGCATCGAGCGCGAGTTGCGGCAACAGCAGGCAGGCCCACAACATGCGTTGGACTCAGCGAGCCGCGCCGTGCGCCGCAACACCTGCCAGCGATCGTGGAGGTGACTGTGGAAGGGACCGTGGAGCAATGAACGTTCCGCCAGGCGCATGTGCGCCGCGGCATTTCCTGACATGCCACGCACCCGCCGCATGTTCGATGCGCAACGCTGCGGGCGATGGCTGGTGGGCATGCCTGCTGTCACGGAAGGCGAACGCCAGGCAAGTGCCGCTGTCCGCCGCCACCTGCAAACGCCGCAACGCGGGTGCGTCGGCCTTCAATGGCCAGCCGAGCACCACCGCGCACGCACCGCTGCGCAGGCATTGCTCGAACGCCCACAGCGCGTCGCGGGCATCGGCCTGGATGATCTGCAGGTTGCGCAACTCCACGCCGGCGCTCGCCCATGCCGGTGCATAGGGCACGTACGGTGGCGCGATCAGCACCACCAGGTCGCCGGCCTGCGTCACGCGCGCCAGCGTCGGCATCAGCACGGTGATTTCGCCAACGCCATCGGCCGGCAGCAGCAATTCGGTCAATGCATTGCGTGGCCAGCCGCCCTGCGGCAGCAGCGCATCGAGTGCGGGATGGCCCGTCGTCCCGCCGCTCGCAGTCCCCATCGGCGCATGTCCCGCGCGCCACACCGTCTGCGCCGCCAGCAAGGACTCCAGCGTCGCCGCCGTTGCCATCATCCCGGCCGCACCAGGCCGCAGTACAGGCCTTCGATGGCGAAGTCGCTGCCGCGCGGGATCGTGATCGGCGCGTATGCGGGATTGCGTGGCAGCAGGCGGATGCGCGTGCCGTCATGTTCGAAACGCTTGATGGTGAGTTCGCCATCGATCCGCGCCACCACCACCTGGCCATCGCGCGCCTCCTGCGTACGTTTCACGGCCACCAGGTCGCCATCGAGGATGCCGTCGTCGTGCATCGAATCGCCCACCACCCGCAGCAGGTAATCGGGCTTGGTGGAGAACAATGCAGGGTCCAGTTGCAGGTGACGTTCGACCCCGGCATCCGCGCCGATGGGTACGCCGGCAGCGACGCGGCCCAGTACCGGCAATTCCAACCGCTCACTGCGTGCCCGGGACTTGGCAGGGGCGCCCGCCAAGCGGATCCCGCGTGCCTCGTTGGGACGTACCTGCAGGTATCCCGCCTGCCCGATCAGCCGCACATGCTTGTGCGCGGCACTCGGGCGGAATCCGAAGTGATCGGCGATCTGCTGCAGCGTGGGCGGCGCGCCACGGGAGTCCGCCTGCCTCTGGATGAAGGCAAGGACCTCTTTTTGCCGCTGGGTCAGTAGAATGGGCACAGGTGAAAATCTATTCACCTCAGCCGACAGAAGCAAGTGGTTTTTTTCAATACTGCAGGATCACCGTCGGCCGGCCCCGCCCCACTTACCTTTGGGCACCATAGGCACGCGCTTCTGCCAGCACGGGGCGCGGTGATGCTTCGGCGGCAAGGTCCAATCACGCGATCTTCTATGAGTCACTTTACGGGCCAGATCCGCGCAATCGTTGCATCCATCCCCTTGGACTCGAATTCGAATTCCACCTGCTGTCCGGCCTGCACGGACTTCAGTTGTTCCGGCGTGGCTTTGAAACCCATCGTCATGGCAGGCCACTTCAAGCTGTCTACCGGGCCGTGGGCGATGACGATCTTGCCGTTCGCGAGGTCGATCGATTTGACGGTGCCCGTCGCCGATGCCGTGGTGGATGCAGGGGCGGGCTGTGGTTGGACTGGCATCGCACCATCATCGATTTGATTGTTTTCGGAACCGCTCGTTTGCATTCCGTCAGGACTTCCGCTGCCTTGATTTTCGGCAGTGCCGGGCTGCTGCGAACATCCCGACAGCAACACGGCAGCGAACAGGGCGGCGTGGATGTTCATGATGTGGTCCTCTGGTTGGTGTGTCGAATACGACTGCGTGCAAGCCTGCGCCGGATGAGCAGCCGGAACGCGGCGGGAATGACGAGCATGGACAGCAGGGGCGCGGTGATCATTCCGCCGATCATTGGCCCCGCGATACGCTGCATGACTTCCGATCCCGCGCCGGTGCCAATGAACAACGGCAGCAAGCCGGCCAGGATCACGGCAACGGTCATCGCCTTCGGACGAACGCGCAGCACCGCGCCCTCGCGAATCGCGTCGTCGAGCTCTGCTTCGCCAGCGTCGGGGGTTTGCGCTTGATGCTTCGTCCACGTCTGGCGCAGGTACAGCAGCATGATCACGCCGAATTCCGCGGACACGCCCGCCAAGGCGATAAAGCCGATCAAGGTCGCAATCGAGATGGCATGCCCCATCAACCAGATCAGCCACAGTCCACCAACCAGCGCCATCGGCAGGCTGAGCATGATGATCGCGGCCTCGGCGGCGTCGCGGAACACCAGGAAGATGAGCAGGAAGATGATCGCCAGCGCGGCGGGCACCACCCACTTCAAGCGGGCCAAT
>JBDSEX010000215.1:0-4269 GCA_039919835.1 Luteimonas sp. | reverse complement strand
TTACGCGATCATCCAGAAGTGAAGTGGACGATTTGACGCGGGCCTTCCCGCAACGGTGGGGATGACCGGCCAAAGCTAAGTCCCGATTCCCGGGCTCAGCCATCACGCCGCGCCAGCATCGGCACCGACCATCCCTGGGTCCACACCACGCCCCACTCCGGCGCATCCTCGCCGTGCAGCGTCGCGCTGAAACCGGCGCGTGCCAGATCCGCGTTCAGCGCCTCCAACTCGAACTTGCGCATTTCCAGCGTGGCGCCATCGCCGCCGTGGAACTTCAACTCGTCGAAGACCTGCTCGCGACCGTCGCGCGTGCGATTGCGCAGCGATTGCCGTCCGTGTTCATCCACCAGCGCGTAGTCGTGCAACTCGGGGAAGTGTTCCTCGGTGGCGTCGATCTTGATGCTGAAAGGCACCGAGAACACGAGGAGTCCGCCTGGTTTCAGCAGCGCATGCGCGCCCTCGAACGCGCGCGACACCGGCGGCGGCACATGCTCGAACACGTCGGACGCGATCAGGAAATCCAGCGTTCCCAGTGCATCGCGCGGCGGCGCGGCGATATCCACGCGCGGCTCACGATGGAAAAACGTGTTGCGATAGCCGAGCTTGCCGGCTAATCCTTCTGCATAGCCATGCCAGTCGCTCAGCCCCCAGCCGACAAGATCCGCGCGCAGTGGAAACCGATCGATCGCCAGTGCCCGCCCGAACAATCCCAACGACAGCAAGCGGATCATCGCGCGCAGGCGCACGGTCGAACCGCAGGCGCTGCAATGGCCGCCCTCGCGGCCCATCCGCATGTCGCTGGCCGGAAGCGGATTGGGCGCGCTGCAGACATTGCAGGTAAACGTTCCCGGGAGTTGGTTCGTAGTCATCGAAGTCGGTGCGAGCGGGTCTGCCGCAAGTCTCTACAATTCTCCGCATGCGATCCAGCCAATCCGTCGACGCGATGGTCCGCGACCTCGGCCGCCAACCCTACGAAACGGTGTGGCGTGCGATGCAGCGCTTCACCGATGCGCGCACGGACACCACCGCCGACGAGCTGTGGCTGGTCGAACACGATCCGGTGTTCACCCTCGGCCAGGCCGGAAAACCCGAACACGTTCTTGCGCCCGGCGCCATTCCCGTGCTGCACGTGGATCGCGGCGGACAGGTGACGTATCACGGGCCGGGGCAGCTCGTCGCGTATCCGCTGCTGGACCTGAAACGCCTGAAAATCGGCGTGCGCGATTACGTGTGCAAGCTCGAGCAGGCCGTCATCGACACGCTGGCGGAATGGAACATCGAAGCAGCGCGGCGCGAGGGCGCACCCGGCGTGTACGTCGGCGATGCCAAGATCGCCGCGCTCGGCATCCGCGTGCGTCGCGGCTGCACCTTCCACGGACTGGCCTTCAACATCGCGATGGACCTGGAGCCGTTCCATCGCATCAATCCCTGCGGTTACGCCGGGCTGGCTGTGACCGCTTTGCTAGACTTGGGCGGCCCGTCCAGCCTCGCGGCGGTCAAGCCGGTGTTGCTCGATCACCTGGCGCGACAGTTCGGCCTGACGCTGCACAGTGCCGCCGCGCCCGACGATGCAACGTTCGCGCCGCAGGCCGCCTGACCTTCAACCAGCATGACCTGAAGACCTCCATGACCGACAGCGCTGCCAAGACCATTCCCCTGCAAGTCGTTGGCGCCACCGGTGCAACGGACCTGCAAGCGGGCGTCCTGCAGCCAGGCGTCAAGCAGATGGGCGGCGACAAGATCGGCCGCAGTCCGGTGCAGTTCGCCGACGCGCCTTTGCTGCGCAAGCCATCGTGGATCCGCGTCCGTATTCCGTCCGGAAATTCAGTCGCGCTGCTGAAGGCGAAACTGCGCGAGAACCGGCTGGTGACGGTGTGCGAGGAAGCCAGTTGCCCCAACATCCACGAATGCTTCGGCCACGGCACGGCGACCTTCATGATCCTCGGCGAAGTCTGCACGCGCCGCTGCAGCTTCTGCGATGTCGCCCATGGCCGGCCGAAACCGCCAGACGCCAGCGAGCCACAGAACCTCGCCAACACCATCGCCGACATGGGCTTGAACTACGTGGTCGTGACCAGCGTCGACCGCGACGACCTGCGTGACGGCGGCGCGCAACATTTCGTGGACTGCATCGCGAAGATCCGCGAGGCCAGTCCGAAGACGCGGATCGAAATCCTCACGCCGGATTTCCGCGGCAAGGGTCGCATGGAACGCGCGCTCGATATTCTCGCGACCAATCCACCGGACGTGTTCAACCACAATGTCGAGACCGTGCCCGATCTGTACGCGAACGTGCGGCCGGGTGCCGATTACCAGTGGTCGCTGACGCTGCTGCAGAAATTCAAGCAGCAGCATCCGCGCGTGCCGACCAAGTCCGGGATCATGCTGGGCCTCGGCGAAACGATGGAACAGGTGCAGGGCACGCTGCGCGACCTGCGCGCGCATGACGTGGAGATGATCACCATCGGCCAGTACCTGCAGCCGACGCCGCACCATCATCCGGTACTGCGTTACTGGACGCCCGACGAATTCAAGGCGCTGGAGGATTTTGGGATGGCATTGGGGTTCACGCATGTGGCGTCCGGGCCGCTGGTGCGATCGTCGTATCACGCGGACCAGCAGGCGGCGCAGGCGGCTTTGCATGGCGCGTCCTGACGTTTTTTTGCAGCACTTAAGCGCTAGTGCGGAGGCAAAAGTTTGCGCCTTGCGAATGAGGGAACTTCCGCAAAGGTCGTATTGCACACATCGAACGCCACGAAGTCATGGCCCCGGTGGAGCGCAGCGACATCCGGTTTTGCTTGTAGGGCCACCGGATCCGCATACTCGCGTCGCCATGACATCCGAATTTCCCCTCGAACTCCGCGAATCCCTGGAGACCGGGCTCGCTACGCTCGGCCTCGACGCAGATAGCCTCGCGCCACCATTGCTCGCTTACCTCGCGTTGCTGGTGCGCTGGAACAACACCTACAACCTCACTGCGATCCGCGATCCCCGTGAGATGGTCGGCAAACACCTGCTCGATTCGCTGGCGATGCATGCGCATGCGGCTTCGGGCACGCTGGCCGATCTTGGCGCTGGCGCGGGATTGCCCGGCATTCCGCTGGCGATCGTCCATCCCGCGCTGCAGGTCACGCTGGTCGAATCCAACGGCACGAAGGCGCGCTTCCTGCGCGAAGCGGTACGCGTCCTGGGATTGCGTAACGCCCGCGTCGCCGAAGCGCGCGCCGAGGCGTTGGACGAGCCTGCGATGTACGACTTCATCACCGCGCGCGCACTGGCGACGTTGCGCGGCATCGTCGAGGTCGGGGGCCATCTGCTCAACTCCGGTGGCCGTCTCCTGGCGATGAAAGGCGCGCGGCCGGATGCCGAGATCGCTGAATTGCCCGCGGGCTGGCGGGTCGATGCGATTCATACCCTCCTTGTGCCGGGGCTGGACGCGGAACGGCATCTGGTGGTGGTCGCTCGCGCAGATCGCATCCCGTAAGGCGGGCTCAAGGCCGCCGCTCCCGGGACTGATCAAAAAGCGGCGGGCTTGGCCCCGCCCTGCGGCATAATCCCTGTCCGGCCGTTCGTGCCCGGATTCCCTGCCGAGGACCTACGCGCCGACATGGCCCGCATCATCGCTATTGCCAATCAGAAAGGCGGCGTCGGCAAGACCACCACCGCGGTCAACCTGGCCGCCGCGCTCGCGCGCACCCCCAAGCGCGTGCTGCTGGTCGATCTCGACGCGCAGGGAAACGCCACGATGGGAAGCGGCATCGACAAGCGCGAACTGGCGGCGTCGAGTTGCGACGTGCTGCTTGAGGAAGCGCATGCAGATGCGGCCATCGTCAGGACCGCGGAAGGATTCGACCTGTTGCCCGGCAACAACGACCTGACCGCTGCCGAAATCGAGCTGATGGACGAAGACGGTCGCGAGCAGCGGCTCAAGCGCGCGCTGGATCCGTTGCGCGGGACGTACGATTTCATCATCGTTGATTGCCCGCCCGCGTTGTCGCTGCTGACCTTGAATGCATTGACTGCCGCCGATTCGGTGCTGGTGCCGATGCAGTGCGAGTACTACGCGCTGGAGGGCCTGACGTCGCTGCTGCAGACCATCGACGCGTTGAAAGGCCGGCTCAATCCCACGCTGGAAATCGAGGGCGTGCTGCGGACGATGTTCGATGTGCGCAACAACCTTGCCAACGCCGTGTCGGCGGAACTGGTGCAGCATTTCGGCGACAAGGTGTTCCGCACCATCGTGCCGCGCAACGTGCGCCTGGCCGAGGC